>JANNPR010001268.1:0-8408 GCA_031400345.1 Planctomycetota bacterium
CGCTCCGCATCTTCATGAGCCGCCTTCAGATGTTCCAGTTCCATTCGCTCGATGGAGGTTCGTGTTTGCAGGGGAGGCGAAAGTTCGCCCGCGTGTGATTCCGTAACAAATAGTGCCGTCCATAAGGCAATTGCATAAAGACATCGGGCTTGAGTATTTGGACCCACTTGCGAGCTTACCATTCTTATAAGCCTTGTCCTCATTGACGGACTTATACGTCCAGGTTTCGCACGTCCAAGGCATATTTCTCAATGAATTCGCGACGTGGTTCAACCTTATCACCCATTAGTACTCGGAACATCTCGTCGGCGGCAGCCACGTCAACCATGGTCACCTGTATGAGCGTTCGGTTTGCGGGATCCAGTGTGGTTTCTCTCAATTCGTCTGGATTCATTTCCCCGAGTCCTTTGAATCGAGTTACGGTCAATCCTTTTTGGCCAGACTCGCGAACCGCTGAAAGGAGTTCCCGTAGGTCTTCGATACCAATTTCATTTTCGCCGCGACGCAAGACATATCGCGGCGCTTCGATGCCGGTCCGATCTTGGGGGATGAGAGACTGCATATCGAAGCCCATCGCCTCGAGATCTTTTAAGCCGGAGTTGATCGATCGAACTTCATGCAATTCCACGATATGCACTCGGGGACCGGACGGAACAGCACCGTCGCCATTTTGATCCACTTCGCCTGCGGCTGATTCGGCAGTCTCCTGCACTGCCAGTTCGACTCCGGCTGCTTGCTCCTGGCTCACGAGAAAAACATCCAATTCACTTCGAGTTGTGAACCAGCGTTCCTCGCGTCCTAAGAAAACGTGGAAAACCGGCAGGCGCCTACTGACGGCATCTATTCTTTGCGCGTGGGCCTTCAGATTGATGCCGCGTCGTTCTAGCGCCACCAATGCATCGTCCATACCGGAAAGGGTCTGGCAAAGATGAATCATCTGCTCCCCTTCAATCCGGCGATCTCCGTCTTCAAAGACCGCGTCCTTGAGTCCTCGATCCAACAACTGCTGCTTCATGCGATCGTCCGTTTGGACATAATGCACGTCATTGCGATGCCGGACTCGATAGAGCGGGGGCTGAGCTACGTACACGTGTCCGTCTGCCACCAACTGGTACATTTGGCGGTAAAAGAAACACAATAAGAGCGTACGAATGTGCGATCCGTCCACGTCGGCATCGGTCATGATGATAATTTTGTTATATCGGCGCTTGGCGATGTCTTGGTCCTCACCAATGCCGCAGCCGATGGCCTGGATCATACTCTGCACTTCTGCATTGGCCAGCACTTTGTCTTCCCGCGATTTGTAGGCGTTGATGATTTTTCCGCGTAACGGCAAGACTGCTTGGAAATCGCGTAAACGGCCCCCTTCCGCGCTGCCACCCGCCGAATCACCTTCGACCAGATACAATTCGCATCGCTCCATTTCGCGACTGATGCAATCTCGCAACTTGCCGGGCAAGCCGCCGCCGCCCAAAGCATCCTTTCGCTTTCGCAACAAGTCCTTCGCTTTGCGAGCGGCTTCTCTGGCTTCGGCCGCCAACATTCCTTTGCGCACGATCGTTTTCGCAACTTTGGGATTCTGTTCGAGAAATTTACTGAGGAAGTCGCCAACCGCCGAGTTGACAATGCCTTCGACCTCGCCATTGCCCAGCTTCGTCTTGGTTTGTCCTTCGAATTTCGGTTCGGGTACTCGGATGGAAATGACAGCTGTCAGACCCTCGCGAAAGTCGTCCCCGCTAGGTACCAAATCTTTGAACATGTCCTCCTTTTTGCCGTAGCTGTTCAAGGTCCGGGTGAGTGCCGCACGAAATCCGGAGACGTGAGTGCCTCCTTCTATGGTGCTGATGTTGTTGACATAGGAATGCACGTTCTCCGTGAACTCACCCGAGTACTGCAGGGCAATTTCATAGGTGACTCCTTCCACGTCACCGAACATGTAAATGACCTCTGGGTGCAACACCTCGCTGGCTCGATTCAAGTGTTCGACAAACTCAACGATACCCCGTTCGTATCGAAATTCCTCGCCTTGATTGGATCGTTCGTCGAAGAACTTGATCCGCACGCCGCGGTTTAGGAAAGCCAGCTCTTGCAACCGCTTGTGCAAAATGTCGTACACGAACTTGGTGGTTTGAAAAATTTGCGGATCGGGTTTGAAGGTGGTCTTGGTTCCGACTTTATGGGTAGTTCCCACTCGACGGACCGGCCCAACCGCCGTGCCCTGCTCGTATTCTTGCTGGTAGACGTGACCATCACGGTAAACCTCAACTTCACACCATTGCGAAAGAAAATTGACTACTGTCACGCCCACTCCGTGAAGCCCACCGGACGTTTGATATGCACCCTTTTCAAATTTGCCACCGAACTTGAGAACCGTCATCACCCCTTCCAAAGTCGACACGTCGCGGCCAGCCTCTTTGGACAGTTGCGGATGCGTTTCGACCGGAATTCCGCGTCCATCATCTTCGATGGTTACCGAGCCTTCGTTGTGTACGGTTACGGCGACATTCTTGGCGAACCCGGCCATTGCTTCATCGACCGAGTTGTCAATTACCTCATAGACTAGATGATGCAGACCACGCGACATCGTGTCGCCGATGTACATCGCTGGCCGTTTACGAACGTGCTCCCAATCGGACAAGTGCTGGAGGTCTTCCGGTGTGTAGTCATTTTTTACGCGACCCGATGAGGCTTGCTCGCTGGCCGCAAACTTCTCCATGTCCGACTGTTGTTGTTCCTTTTCGTCACTCATTCGTATTTCTGTCTGCTATAGTTTTGCAACGGACCAATGCTATTTTTCTATCAACTTGTCATCCCAACTCACCAACTCGAATACGCAGTTTCTTCACGCCCAGCTGGGGAGAGAGCTGGGATATTTTCTTGATAATTGTTGTAGTCTGAAATGTCAGTTCTTGTACGACGGCCGAATTTTTGGCCACCACATCTAAAGTACCTTGGCGGAACTGGGCGGGTTGACTGTCCTGCGATAGTCGGCCCAAGACGACCTGACTCCACAGGCTTCGAAGCTCGTTGGCTACCTGCACTTGCCCATAGCCGCGTCGGGATAGCAACTTGCTCAGCAAATCATCTATCCGCTGCGGCGCTTTCCTAAACTGTTGCGGGCGTCGAACAACTGCCTCCCACTCTTCGTCCGCTTCAGACATAACAAGACCTTGTGATTATTGCGCAGTGATTATCGGTCGCTGCGGTTATTGGTCGCGGGCCAGAGGCATAACGACGTAGCTATAGCCATCGTCTGTTTCAAACAATGTGGCGGCCTGAGAATCTTCCAATTCGACCGTGATGAGCTTCTCCGAGTCTAAAACTCGAAGAAAATCGCTAACGAATCGATTGTCAACTCGTACCGTGATCACTTCACCGCTGAAGTCGATAGGCATTTCAACTTGAGCTTCACCATTTTCAGGTGTCGACGCGGTCAGCATGAGTTGCCCATTGCCGAACGAAAAATCGATTCCGCGACTATCATCGCTGGCTACGATCGCCGCTTGGCGGAGGGCCGCGTAGGTGGGTCCTACGGTCAGATTTATTCGTGGAACTCCACTTCGCTTCGGCAAGACTTCTCGCCAACGAGGAAACCTTCCTTCGACCAAGCGAGAATAAATCATGACGCGTGGACTGCGAACTAAAATGTCGTTGGCCCGCGCACAGACGTGAATTTCTCCATCCGAATCCGAGAGCGCCCGTTCAATGAGTTGCATAGACCGCGTGGGGACGATTGTAGTCGTCTCACCTGTTCCGTGGCCGTTCACTGACTGGCCTGGTCCTTCCATTTTTGCCAGCCGCCGGCCATCTGTGCCCACCGCAGTGATGCGACCATCTTCGAATTCCAAAAGCAGTCCACCGAGAGCATAGCGGCTACTTTCCGAATCGGTTGCGAAAACCGTGCGTCGTATCATTTCCCGGAAAAGTCGAGCCGAAACCACGTGATAGGCCGTCTCGGTAAACTCCGCCACTTCAGGAAACTCGTCCGGATTCAGTGACGGTAAGCGAAATTGGCTGCGATCCGCGCGAATCAGCGTTCCGTTTCCATCGGTTTCAATGCGGACTTTCTCGGCGGAACTTTCCCGTAGTATGGAGCCAAATTTGGAGACAGGCACAATGATCGCACCTGCCTGCTCGACCTCCACATTTGAGGTCTCAATACGGATTCCAACTTCCATGTCGGTTGCAATCAACATGGCGGAGCTATCTTTGCAGACCAACTTAACGTTCTGCAGAATGGGTTTGGGACTGCGGGATGGGGCAACCGTCGCGGCCGTTTGAAAGGCGGCTAATAAAGTCTCACGTTCGCAAGTAATTTTCATAAGCAGTCACTCTCAGCTTCCATTGGAAGGCCTTATTAATATCTTTTCTTGATAGTCGTAGTAATAAAGCGAGACCATCAATTGTCAATTGCTGACCTCGGACTCACACGACGCAACCTAAACTCGCCAAAAATGAGACATCCGCACAATTCGAGCGTTGTGAATAAATCGTTGCTCGATCGCTTGTTGATGGTCAGGGCGTTGTTCGGAAAATATTCTGTCTTGATCGGAGTATCTGGCGGTGCTACTTAGCAACCCTATTGATAACAAGAGCCAACTACTGGCCAACAACTTTTCCCCACTGCTGATTTTGAGTTTCGAACATTGAAGTTCGTCCCCCGTTCCCATAGGACGTCAACGACTTCTGGGCGATTTTCGGTCCTCTAAAATATTTGGCAATCGGTCACGGATTTCTTTAATTGCGAAACGCGTCGGCGAATGTTCTTGTGCTAACTTAGCCACCTTGCGAACCGAATGGAGCACGGTGGTGTGGTCGCGATCTCCAAAATACTGGCCGATCTTACTTAGACTTTCACCGGTCAAAAGTCGTGCCAGGTACATTGCTAAAGAGCGCGCCAGAGCTATCTGCTTGCGTCGCGAAGGGCCGGTTAAATCACTGGTGCGGAGTCGATAGTATTTGGCAACGGTAGTCGTGACGTTCGCAAACGAATAACCCTGCATGTGAAGTTGACTAGTAGTGGCCATCACAAGTTCTTGATCGATTGGTCGTTGTTCCAATTCACATGCCAGCTTCAGTTGTAGTACTAGCCGATTGAGCATCGGAACCTGAGTGCCTAAGGGGCGATCGGTCAGAACAACTAACTCGTCTAGTAATTCATGCGGCATTTCCAAGTCGTGTGCGGCAACTAACAACTGCAATATCTTTCGGCGAGTGGCCGCTGCTGGTGGGTGGACCGTGACGGCCAGTCCTGAAAATAGGCGGCTCCGCAACTCGCTGGAAAGCAAAGAATTGCCATCTGCTAATTTTATGGCAGTGATCAGCACGAGGCGACCACGGGACGCCAGACTATCCAACAACTTGGCGAATTCATGCTGGGCCGGTTCGTATTCCACGAGCTCATCTAGCCCATCCAGCGCAAACAGATCACAGCGGCAGTACTCCGATCGCAGATCCGACGCTGCCCCAGTATCGACCGCTTGGCGAAATGCCCGAGCGAATTCGGCACCGGACGTGGAAACGATTTGTCGGTCACCCAATTGTTGGGACTTGAGCGCTACGAAGGCATGTAATAACGACGTTTTTCCGGAACCATGCGATCCACAAATGACCACAGGATTGTAACGAACCCTCTCGGCGATGATCGTCTGGCGAACAAGATTAATTAACGCATTTTCTGGGCCCAGTATCATCTCACGCAATGGCCACGCTACCGCAGACTGCACCCCTGGAAGGGTGACCGGCGCAAGTGGGACCGAAAAGGAGTCACTGAGCAAGGGGAGTCCGTTCACGGCTGCTAAGAATCCGACACTAAGAGGCAGTTTTTTGAAGTCAGAATTATAGCTTTCGCAACGCGGGCTGACGAGCCGCCAAGCCCGCTTTTCGCGGTGATCGTAGGGCTCGCAAGTTGTTAACTGCACAAATAATATGACGCAACGCTTGTTCCACTTCCTGGACCGAGTTTTGACAGCTCAAACTAACACGCACTGAGCTAGAAATCGAATCCGGAGAAACACCCATTGCCAACAATACGGGCGACGCCTCACTCGACCCGCTTTGACAGGCAGAGCCCGTTGAAATAGCAACGCCTGCGACGTCCAATGCCATCACCAACGCCTGCCGATCTACTCCAAGAAATGAGATATTCAAGATATGGGGCAGTCGGTGGGCGTTACGGCCGTGAATCTCGACATCCGAAAGCCCGGCGAGTAAATTCGCCTCGAGCTGCTCTTTCATTCTTGCGACATACCGGATTCGCTGGTCGCACTCTTGCTGAAATAAATCGAGCGCCTTGTACAAGCCCATCACTAGGGTCACTGACTCGGTTCCGGGACGAAGCCCTTGCTGCTGAAAGCCGCCAAACAGGATTGGTCGAAGGGGAACGTCGCGACGAACTAAAAGCCCTCCAATGCCTCGCGGTCCATGAAACTTGTGTGCTGTAAAGCTGAGCGAGTGGACCCCCAACTGTCGAAAGTTGACCGGTATTTTTCCAACAGCCTGAATGGCATCGGTGTGCAATAACGCCCCTGACTTGGCAACCCATTCAGCCATGGCTTCGACAGGCTGTACAACCCCCGTTTCGTGATTAGCAAGCATGAGACAAACCACGCTGGTCCCGGGTGTGACGGCAGATTGCGCTGAGTTTTGGTCAACCGTCCCACTGCTTGTGACCGCGATTTCTGCAACATCCCATCCGCGTCGTTTTAAGTCGCGGGCGGGGCCAAGGATGCTCGGATGTTCCATTGGTGACACGACAATTCGAGTGGGCGTTTGGCCCGCTAAACCGAACAGTGCCAGATTGTTCGCCTCCGTTCCGCCGCTGGTAAAGATCAAACGATCTGGGGTGGAAGATGTGGTGTCGGCGCCCAAAAGTTTCGCGATCGCATCGCGCGTGTCTTCCAGAACACGTCGAGTCTTTCGACCCCCGTGATGCTGGCTGGCAGGGTTTACGTGGTGCTGTCGATCGCATTCCGCCATCGCTTCCAACACGTCTGGGTGGACGAGCGTCGTTGAGCTGTTATCCAGGTAAATGAATGGGGAACCCGAGGTCATTGCCCACTTTGATCGCTATTCAAATTGCGAAGCGCCGACGCATCCTGGGCTACTTTCTCGCTCTCGCCCAGGCGTTCCAATGAACGCGCCCGTCCACGAAGTGAATCCACGTGCTCCGGGTCGTATCGAATCGCTGAGTTAAACAGCGTAACTGCATTCTCATGACGTCCAAGCTGTTGCTGGATCTGGGCATGCTCACAATATTTTGCAGCTAAGGTCAGTAAAAGCGTCGTTCGAAACGGTCCCACGGATTCCGCAGACGCGGCGACGCTAAATAAATCGGGCACGAGGGAATAAAGCTGATCCTGCACAGCAAGCAAGACTTCCGGCCAGAAAACGCTCGCCAACGCGGGATTTTTTTCGGACCATTCAAGCCACACCCGTTTGCCCTCCGCATCTTCTGCATCAAGGTAAGCGCACAGTATCGACGAGTCCCCTCGCGACACCACGACGGCACCGCGGGAACCCGTAACTAAGTCCCAGTTTGCGGGCAGTTCTTGGCGCAGAGGAATAATCTTGCTATCGGCAAGGTGCTTTGCCAAATCGTCCGAATTGGGATGGCGAGTGATTCCCGTCAGCTGCAGGTGTAAAAACGGGATTTCGTAATAATGAAATCGTCGTCGTCGTAAGGTATCGCGAGAGAGTTCTTCGCCGTGTACAAAGCCAAGTTGCATCACAATCAGGAAGACGAACGGCGCCAGCAGTATTACCACGGCACCCACCGAAATGACCCAGGTACGAACTGCTCCTTTTGCGGGTTTTGTCGTTCGGTTGCCTGTGGACATCTTTCCTAACTCCTGATATTGCTTGTTATTGTCCCTGTCCATCGCAAGTTTGGCAACCTGCAGCCTAGGTCGGCTGTTCTATAAACATCACCAAGGATATCATTCGAGCATCCCCGCTAACCGGGGTAGTTTGGCACGGCTGCGAACGCTTTTCACAGATTCGAATGATCAATCACAAAATTAAATTACCTGCTAAGTTACTCGGTAGTGTTGCCAGGCGCTACCGATTGCCGTGGTCGGAATCGATTAAAACGGACTGGTTAACAATTTCTTCCGCGCCGACGTTGCCCGAAAAATCACGGATGATTTCACGCGCCAAAAACTCCAATAGACATCTCCGCGACGAAAAAATGGCCAGATTGGAGGCCGTGTTATTTCTTTCCAGAGAGCCGCTAAACAGTCGCAAACTCAGTCAATTCGCCAACTTGGCGGACGCCACAGAAGCACGTACACTAGTCCGGCGCTTAAATGAACTTTACGATCGGAGTGCTCGTGCCTTCCGAGTTGAAGAGGTAGCTTTGGGCTACCAGTTGTTTACTCGCCCTCAATTTGGTAGATGGTTAAGGCGAC
>JANNPR010001280.1:0-1686 GCA_031400345.1 Planctomycetota bacterium
CTGACTGAGGAGCTCGACCAATTCACTGAGTTGCAGCCAAGATCTAACACGAGGGAGATCGTTCCGCTCCTCCTCGCACAACTCGCCTCACCTGTCGAATCGCAGCCAACGGTCGCCACCCAAGAACACGCTCGCCATCGAATGTCGGCTACCGAGCTCAGCGATTGGCTAAAGGCGAACCGGCTATCCGGCGAATGGCATGCGAGTGTCGATTCACTGTTTGCGGACGAAGACTGGTCATGAAGACAAAGAGAAGTGGAGCGGGTGGCACGCCCCTGAGACGGTTGTAGCAGGCACACTCCGTGTGCCGTGACGGCACACGGAGTGTGCCTACTACAACGCGAGGGACGAGCGTTCGAAGGGCGTGTGATCTGGCACCGCGTCGCGATCGGATCCGGCGCCTCGCTTGGTCTTGTGCCAGCTGACCGGAATGGTGCGATCTCGCGCTGGCCTCCGACGGCCGCCACCACTTCACGGCCAACAGCAACGGCACTGCGTACGTGCTGCGGCTGGCAAGGGCGGGGGTAATTCAAGTGGTGGATTGTGAACTAAGTGGGAATGCGTTGAAAGGTACACCAACCCGAGGCGTCAGCGAGGTAAAAACCGTGATTCCTCGCTTACGCTTCGGGTTGGTATGCGGCATAACGTCTTCTGCGGGTGTACTTCGATACGAATCACAAAAGCACGAACAAAGCGACGGATGACATGGTACACGACTTTGAGGCGATGTCGGGAGAAAGTCTCGAACCAGCCTTGGCCGTCCATAATGCCCTGGGTTCTGGATTCCGTTTCGTGTTTCGCATTTCGCATCCAAACCGAGCAACCGTGCGATGCCCTCTTTATTTCCTGCGACGGCGGTTCCCTGGGTGGAACTCTGAGGAATCCCACTCGCTCAGCACACCCAATATTGCCGCGTCGTGTGCACCCATCGGCTGGCTGGTTACCAACAGGAGGTGCTCATCATTTTCCTTGTCCCAGCTTTCTTTGATGGGGCTGAACTCGGCCCGTCGCTGCAAATGATCTTCCGAGTTGGAAGGCTTACGATGCGCTACGAATTCACGGCCGTCCAGGAACGTAAACTCGCCAGGATCGGACACTATAGGAATGGATGGAAGGGCAGCTCGGAAAGCGTGAACATCGCCATCATGGTCGGCGCTGGGCTCGGTTAACCCCTTCAGGTCGTCCTTAGAAAATGAGCGACGTGCTGTACCCGGCCATAGGTTCGCGAACATCACGGAACGTGCATCGCCGCTGTGTTCGACACCCAGTGCGTGGCCCAGTTCATGCGTGACAATCGTCTGGAAATCGTATTGATTTACTGGCACAGCCGAGCCATCCCCCGTGTACCAGTTCCAGGATGGCAACAATGTGATAACGCCGGCAGTTGACGCACAACCGAGTACCCCGTCCGCGGCGGTGCCGCAAGGGCTGTCGTCGCCATATAAAATCTGAATATCCTCATCGCCGCTTGTGTTGTGGGCGAGCTCGACGAGCTTCGTACCGATCGGGCCGAACGTGTTGTTTAGATACGCGATCGCGTCGCGGAGACGCGCTTGTTGGTCCGGTGTCGAACGTCCGTCCGGATCTTGTATGCTTACTCGGAACACGCCATGCGACGGCTGCCACTCGGAAACTAGGCCCTGATCGCCCACGTCAGGCGGGAAGTGGCCGCTCTCGCCGGCCAAC
>JANNPR010001287.1:0-3344 GCA_031400345.1 Planctomycetota bacterium
AAACGAATTGCGCCTCATGAAGCATTTAGTTTGATCCAGTACCACTAGAGCCTGTTATTCTGCGGAGACGACCTCCGAATACCCTCTCGTACCCATCGCGCTCCAAAGACGTCGCTCGATGGACTGTGTCACAAAAGAAACGTGCCCGTCGCCAAACACAAGTTGCACGCCACCGGGATGGCGACTGCTGAAGCACAGTTCCTGTTCATCAACAAACGCGTTCTGATCCAACACGGAGTTAATTGCCACGGCCGTTGAACCCAAGGCCTCGGAGACCTCGTTAAGGTGAATCCCCGATGATCCGATGTACCAATGATCTACAATTTGAATGTTTCCGGTGTGATCCGGACCATTAATATCGGGGCGAAAGAGGGCTTCTCCGGCGGCGACAGTCGAGGAGAGACCATCAAGCACATCGGCAAAGCGGATACCACTATTGTGAAACAGCATGCCATCCGCGTCGAGCACTCCCGCATGGGGCCCAGGTCCAGATTCTCGAAGTGCCAGACCGGTGGCGCATGACAAGTAAGTACACGGTACACGGTCTGCGACCCCCTGAACGCTGCTGCGCTCGGGAGCGTCCGAAGAGGGGCACTGAAAAATAGCAAGATAATGGGTCAGCGCCTGACTGTTGGGTGCCGTATTCCATGGAGCACTGAAGTCTAGCGAATCATACAGCGGAGACTGTTCAATCTGCGGCAGGATCAAGCCTGACCACATAACTCGGTTGGGCATCACAAACCCGGATGGCAACACTCGGAATGAGTCATGGTAAATGTGGAACGCCAACCCCATTTGTTTGAGATTGTTGCGGCACTGAATCCGCCGCGCAGCCTCCCGGGCTGCCTGCACAGCAGGCAATATCAAAGACACGAGAATGCCAATGATGGCGATGACGACGAGCAGTTCCACAAGCGTGAACCCTCGCGATTGCGATCGTGTCATCCGGTTCCCCCCCTTGTAGATGCCAACGGAACTCGTGACGCACGATAGGATTCTAATAACCGGCACGAAAATCGCAACTAGATTGTGGGAGTAGGCACACGGAGTGTGTGTGATTTTATCTCTATCGAGCTTGCCTCGATGGTTTAACGGCAGGTGCACTACTCAACGAAATAGTGCAAAGGCCGTTAAACCACCCGGGCAAGCCGGATGGCGTTTGAGTACATCCATTAAGTATTAGAGGATGAACCGTGACCGATTCGATAGCCGAACTTCGGTGTCAAATCCATTACGCTATGCAAGCCGACCGGTTTAGGCTGCGCCGATTGCTGAAACATATCGAACAGGCGAATGGTGATCGAACAAGTCAAGAGCGGCTGACCCAACAGCTGACGCGACAGTTGACCCAGTCATGTGATTTGCGTGAACGGCGTCGGCTAAGTAAGCCGGACGTGTCGTACCCCGAAGACTTGCCTATTGTTGCCAAGCGCGGAGAGATTGCTGCGGCAATTGAAAGCCACCCAGTCATCGTGGTGTGCGGCGAAACCGGCTCGGGGAAGTCAACGCAGCTTCCGAAAATCTGTTTGGAAATAGGCCGCGGAATCGACGGCTTGATCGGCCACACGCAACCTCGTCGCATTGCTGCCCGCTCGGTCGCCAGTCGGTTATCGCAAGAACTGGGAACGGCAGCGAGTAGTGCCGTGGGCTTTAAAATTCGATTTACGGACACCACGAATCCCAACACCCTGGTCAAATTGATGACCGATGGCATCTTACTGGCCGAAACGCAAAACGATCGGTTTCTGGACCAATACGATACGATCATCATTGACGAGGCGCACGAACGGTCTCTGAACATCGACTTTCTGCTGGGGTATCTCAAACGACTGGTAAGCAAACGACGTGATTTGCGGGTGATCATTACTTCGGCGACGATTGACGCCGAGCGGTTCCGTCAGCACTTCGCCGAAGAATCGGGACCGGCACCAGTCATTCATGTAACCGGGCGAACGTATCCTGTGGAGGTGTGGTATCGGACGCCTTCGCAGGCTGCTGACGACAACGAGCCCGACCTGCACCAGCAAGTGTTGAACGCAATTGCGGAATTAGTACGTCACGATTCCAAAGGTGACATCTTAGTTTTTCTGGCAACGGAGCGAGAAATCCTGGAGCTGTCGAAATCGCTTCGCGGGCGGTTACTGCAAAACTCACAGCAATGCGAGATCTTACCGCTTTATGCGAGGCTCTCGGTAAAAGAACAGAATCGCATCTTTGAGGCTCATTCACGCCGACGGATTGTGCTGGCTACGAACGTCGCCGAATCGTCGCTTACCGTCCCAGGAATCCGATATGTTGTGGACACGGGATTGGTGCGTCTTAGCCGATATTCGACTCGCAGTAAGATGCAACGGCTTCCCATCGAGCCCATCTCCCAGGCTTCGGCAGATCAACGCAAGGGCCGCTGTGGTCGAGTTGGCCCAGGCATCTGCTTACGGCTTTATTCCGAGCAAGATTTCTTGGGTCGCGATGCCTTCACGTCACCCGAAATTCGGCGCTCCAATTTGGCCGCAGTCATACTGCAAGCCGAGTCGTTAAGCCTCGGGTCGCTGGATGCATTTCCTTTTCTCGATCCCCCACAGACTCACTTGATTCGCGATGGTTACAAGACCCTTTTTGAGCTGGGAGCGGTAGACGATCAAGGCGATTTGACGCCCCTTGGCCATAAACTCAGTCGGTTCCCCGTGGATCCACGAATTGGTCGCATGATCGTGGCCGCCGAGGACGATGGATGCCTGCCAGATGCGTTAATCATTGCCGCGGGACTTGAGGTACAAGACCCGCGTGAGCGGCCGATCGACAAACAACAAGCAGCGGACGAAGCCCATCGTCAATTTGCCGATCCGGATTCAGACTTCGTGTCGATGCTCAATCTTTGGCGGTTTTACCATGATCTAAAAGGCAAGCTCTCGCGAAGCCAAATGCAAAAGGCTTGCCAACAAAACTTTCTTTCGCATTCCCGGATGCGAGAGTGGCTCGATGTCCACAGGCAACTCCAACGTCTGATCCAGGAGACGCGGCCTCAATTGCCTAAGAGGCGAGACATTCCATCTCCTGCCCATCGCTCAAAGTCCGAGATCGCACCCGGACATCAGCCTCAAACACAACGTGTACGTGATCAATGGTATCGTAGTATCCACCGGGCGCTGTTGACGGGCTTGCTTTCAGGAATTGCGCTGCGAACAGATGAGTTCGAATATACGGGTGCCGGAAACCTTAAGTTACATCTTTGGCCTGGCTCAGCGGTTTTTGCAAGTAAGCCCAAATGGATTATCGCGGCAGAGCTGGTCGAAACTACCCGGCGATTCGTCCGTACCGTTGCCAAAATCTCACCCGATTGGATC
>JANNPR010000126.1:0-5105 GCA_031400345.1 Planctomycetota bacterium
GGCAGGTTCCGGATCGGTACTTCGATAAGTACAAGGCTCGAGGCCTCGACGACACGACCGCGTGTGCCTATGGCATGGTGGAGAATCTCGATGAAAATATCGGACGCCTGATTAAGGCCTTAGACGATCTCAAACTAGCTAACGATACCGTCGTGTTGTTTTTGACCGATAACGGACCAAATTCCGATCGCTACAACGGTGACATGCGGGGACGAAAGGCGAGCCTGCATGAAGGGGGCGTCCGAGTCCCATTGTTTGTAAACTTTCCAAGTCGTGTTCCTGCCGGTCTGAAAATTAATCACATCTCTGCACACGTTGACATTTTGCCCACGCTGGCTGACCTTTGTGGCATTGCGCGCCCCAAGGATGTGCCCCTGGATGGCATTAGCCTTGCCCCTCTGCTGTCGGGAAAACCAGTGGACTGGCCAGACCGAGATCTATTTACCTTTGTAGGCAAGGGGGACAAGGGTGCGGTCCGATCGCCGAACTGGCGGTGCGTCAAAGAAAAAGTGACATGGGAACTATTCGATATCATGCAAGACCCGGCAGAAAAAGTGAACGTCGCCGCCAATCATTCAGATGTCGTGCAGCGCATGTCTTCCGCCTACGACACGAAACTGAAAGAGGTATCGCAAAAAGGCTTTGATCCCATTCCAATTCCCATCGGACATCCCGAATGGATGACCGTGACGGCGCCGGGGCACGAAGCCTTTCTGCATACGGCCGGCAAAAACGGCATTAACTACTACGGTGAGCACGGTTGGGCTAACGACTGGATTGCCAATTGGACCGACACCGACGCGTACCCGTGGTGGGAAGTGGACGTGGTCCGTCCCGGCCAATATGAGATTGCCCTACTGTATTGCTGCTCGAAACACGACTTGGGCGCTAAGGTGAAAGTGGAAATCGGAGATGCTTCGATTGAAGGCACAGTTACTCAGGAGAACGATCCCCCGATCCCGATAATGCTGGACCGCGCCTCACGCAAAGAGACATTCGATCGGGATTGGGCAGTCTGGGTATTGGGGCAGGTCAAACTGTCCGCGGGACGCAGCAAACTAATCGTTCGTGCCCTGGAAAAGCCAGGCGAACATGTTATGGACTTGAAGGCTGTACGTTTCAGACGGATGGAATAGGGCAGTCGGCAGTCGGCAGTCGGCAGTCGGCAGTCGGCAGTCGGCAGTCGGCAGTCGGCAGTCGGCAGTCGGCAGTCGGCAGTCGGCAGTAAAGATTAAATCCATCGCTCGTTGCCGAGCCACCTATTCTTCTAACTACTCGCCGCCATACCTTTCCGTTTTTCACTGCCGTTTGTCGTACCAAGGATCGAATTATCGTCGGCAGTTAGATTCAACTCCCGTTGCCATCCGAACCGATGTGGCGTAACATCAATCGATATTGATGCGAAGTTGACTGGCTAGATAGCGAGGATGGAATGCTCACCATATACGGCCGCAATCAAAAGTTGTGCGATCAGATATCTCGACGTGGTTTTCTACGCATTGGAGCGATGGGACTGGGCGCTAGCGCACTGACATTGGCGGACGTCTATCGGGCCGAGGCTAGTGCAAGTTCCGGATCTCGCCACAAGTCGGTGATCCACATATTCCTTGGGGGCGGTCCTCCTCATCAGGATATGTGGGAAATAAAGACGGAAGCACCTCGCGAGATTCGAGGTGAGTTTGCTCCAATCTCCACCAAAGTACCGGGAATTCAGATCTGCGAAGTGTTTCCTCGGATCGCGAGCATGATGGATAAGTGCGCTGTGATTCGATCCGTTGTGGGAGCGGTCGATCGGCATGAACCCTATCAATGTCACTCGGGTTGGACCCGGGAGCAATTAGCAGCAATCGGGGGTCGACCCTCGTTAGGGTCAGCCGTGGCCAAACTCCAGGGTCCGGTGGATAGGGCGGTCCCGCCTTTCGTTGGATTGGCAAATGTAGGTGTTTGGCGTAACCCGGGGCATACCGGATTTCTTGGCGCCGCAACTTCGCCGTTCCAGCCAGACGGGCCGGGAATGGAGAACATGAAATTAAATGGCGTGAGTTTGGAACGTCTGGGGGACCGCAAACAGCTTCGCGTGAGTTTTGACGCGCTTAGGCAGGTTGTTGATAGCGAAGGAAAGACTCGTGCGCTAGACTCATTTACTGAGCGAGCACTGGATGTTTTGACGTCAAGTCGTCTTTTGAGCGCACTGGATATTTCGCAAGAAGATCCCAAGGTGCGCGAGCGGTATGGCGACGGGAAGCCATACAACTATCAATACGATGGAGCGCCGACGATCAATGAGCATTTGTTGATCGCACGTCGACTAGTGGAAGTGGGTGTACGTTGCGTGACGTTAACGTATGGACGATGGGATAGTCACGGCGCCAACTTTGATTTAGTTCGCGATCATGGTTCGAAGTTAGACCAAGGTTTCAGTGCGCTCATCGAGGATCTTGAATCGCGAGGGATGCTGAATGATGTAACGGTGATTGCCTGGGGAGAATTCGGTCGTACGCCGCGGATCAATCCTCAGGCAGGACGTGATCACTGGCCGCAAGTAAGCTGCGCTTTGTTGGCCGGGGGTGGAATGAAAACCGGGCAAGCAATAGGCTCGACGAATCGCCTTGGCGAATACGCTAGTGATCGGCCCGTCCATATGCAGGAGGTCTTGGCAACGCTCTACCACAACATGGGTTTGGATCCCGCTACGACGACGATCACAGATCCCTCCGGTCGGCCCCAATATCTTGTCGAAAAAGCGGCCATTCGCGAGCTTGTGTGACATTTTTACCCGCCGAGCGAAATGAAAGTTGAGAATTACTGTCCATCCGATCTGCTCAAGAAATGCAACGAGGACGATCAGAATCGTCCTCAGTTTGCTCACGATGTTACGGATGGAACTGCTATTCTCGAGGGCGAACCGCCCCGATTAATCCGCTGTAATCGACTCGGTCGTTCTTGTGCCATAGCGGCAGCCCTAATTCGACTCGGTGCCGTAGCGCTTCGATCTTCTCGGGTGATCCGGCAGGCGCATCGGTAGGTTCAAAACCGTTGGATTCCTCAGGGGCAAAATCCTCGTCGTGTCCGTATTTGAGGATCGCATCGAAGACGTTCTTCACGTTTTTCATGTGTCATTACTCACTTATAAGTCAAAAAACAGTGTTACAGGTTGTGTGCATAAAACACACGCAGAGGGTGCTCCAAGCTCAAACATGGTAAGCGGCGATTGAAAGCAGGCGGACTCAACAAAAAGGACGTTAAATTACATCGTTACCGAGCCGCCGCAAATTATTCGCCGAGGATTTCGAAGTCGACGAAGCCGGGCCGACGATTGGACCGTCGTAGGGCTAGTGACGCAGGTGGGAACCAAAGGCAGACTGTTCGGCTATTATTCACGAAGCAAAGGTCAAGTCAAGTAATTCAAACCAGATATCTTTATGGCGAACAACGGTGAGAAGCTGTGCTAGCTGAACCGAGTTGCACGACCAAAACCATTAAACTGATTCCGATCAGAGCGCCAACTTGCACCGGCGAAATCCTCTCAGAGTCCAACCAACCCCAAAGTACCGCGCCCAAGGGAACAAGGTTGGAAATCATTCCAGCAAATAGCGGACCACGCTCTTGAATAAGGCGGTTGAACATGACTTGGGCAATACCAGTCCCGACAATTCCCAGCGCAACCAAGGAAAGTACTGACCAAATCAATCCATCAGCAGTGCCACTTCTAGGTGGAGCAGTCTGCCAAACTGACAGCGGCAGCACGACAATGGCGGAAAGTGTCAGACAGATTGTCGTCAATTCAAAGGCTGGCACTTCTCTTAGCCAGCGGCGAATAACCACGTTCGATACCGCGTAACCTAAAGGTACGGTACCCGCCAATGCGAAGTCGGCGGTTGGGATTTGGCGGCGAAGCCCGTCGTAGAACAATAGAAATAAGAGACCAAGCGCACCAGTAACTCCAAACATCTGCCAAACCGTCGGCAGAATCCCGAGCATGGGGATGGAGACGATCAGGGTGAGCAAAGGTACAAAACCCACGGTCATTCCTACAAACGCGGAGCCGTGCTTAGCGACCAAAAATGGCTGAAGTATGAACGGCGCAGCAAACCCAAATACTACAATGAAGCTGATCGCTAAGGCATGACGCCATCCAACTGTTAGGATTCGATGACGCCACCACCACATTCCAGTGACCACGACCGCGCCCCCGATCAGCCGCCATGCCGCGACACTCGCCGGCGAGAAGAATACAGTCGCCTTCTTCATCAACAGAAAGCTCACGCTCCAAATCAGGACAATGGCAACGAACATTACGTGAGCCATCTCGGCCTTTCCGAAATGAAGAAGTCTGTCGTTTACGAAGTTAATGAGGAAGATGATCCATGCTGTTCCTTCACGATCGTTTGACGGGAGAAACCGACATGTGCAGCATCCTCGGGAAATCGAGAGTTTTAGTCCTTTTGTTGGTGGCTGTCTCCCTTGTCGTCCGTGGCGCTGAGCCGCCAGCCACATTATGCGAACAGGCTGCAGCGCTGGCAAACCAGGGCGAGAGTTGGCAGGCCATCGAACTCCTCAATAAGGCCATCGCCGCAGATAGTCGCCACGCACTTGCGTATTATCTACGAGGCCGCGAGCAGTTCCGCATTCACCGGATTGACGAATCAGTCGCTGACTTTGACGAATATGTTCGATTGGAACCGAGTCGGGAGCCGCGTCAATGGGAACGGGGTATCTCGCTTTATTATGCCGGTCAATACGAACGCGGCGCTAAGCAGTTCGAAACGTATCAGACGTTCGAGGGAAACGATGTCGAGAATGCCGTTTGGCGATATCTGTGCGTAGCCAAGCAGCACGGCGCTGAAAAAGCCCGCGCGACGCTACTGCCGATCGACAACGACCGCCGCGTGCCGATGATGCAGATCTACCAAATGTTCCGCGGCAGCTTAAAACCCGACGACGTATTGAGTGCGGCACAAGCGGACAATCCGCCTGCTGAGGCTCTGGCTGCTCGTTTGTTTTATGCTCACCTTTATCTTGGGTTGTACTTTGATGCAGAGGGTCAGCAGGCGCAGGCTACGAAATACATACTTCTGGCGGCCAATGAAAAACATGCAAAGAAC
>JANNPR010000052.1:0-2338 GCA_031400345.1 Planctomycetota bacterium
GGGCAGGACTATTTTCGGGAAGTGGTATCCGCCGTGGGCTTTTTCCTGGGCTTAGGGTCGGCCAATGAAATGCCACCGACCACGGCAATGGGAACCGATCCCAATCTCATCTTCAACAATCCAATCGAGCCGATTTTCCCGGGCGACCAAGACATTGTGCATTTACAGCATCTGCTCCGCCCTGAGAGCAAAGATATTGACCTGTATAAATTCGACATTACTGACTCGGGTAAGTTCTCGGCGGAAACGATCGCCGAGCGGCGTGCCGATTCCAGTCTGTTAAATACAACCATGACTCTGTACCGCGAAGTCAAAGACGCCGCGGGAGTGGTTGTACGCCAGGAACTGATTGCTCGTAACGACGACTATTACAGCCAGGACTCATTCATTTCACTGGACCTTACCCCGGGGACTTACTACCTCGGTGTCAGTGCCAGTGGAAATGAGACTTACGATCCCGCCATCGAAGACTCGGGATTCGGCGGGACCAGCCAAGGGGCCTACGACGTTCGACTGAACTTTCGACCCGTGGCAACGCGTACGATTATTGATGCCGACAACGCAGCCAATTCTGCTGCAAATGCTACGTCCCGCGCCACCGCTTTGGATGGTGACTTAGACGGACAACCAGGAGGGGTCAACAATTTCTGGTTCCGCACGGTTGCCGAGAGTCGCGCTCTGAATGTCTCGGGAAACGGCTTTTCTGTGGTCGATGGACAAGTACTCACGATCACGAATAGCCAGGGTGTCGTGCGACGATTTGAGTTCGACAGCAACGGCGCCGTTTTACCGGGGAATATCCCGGTTGCGTTCACCAAGGGTTCCAATATCGCCACGTCCTCGAGTGCCTCTCAAATTGCGACGAGTTTGGCAAATGCGATCCTCAACCAACCTGGTTTCAATGTTGGCGCAGCCGTCAATGGCAATCGGGTGGTGTTGGCCGGCGAGCGAAGTGTATCGCTGAGCGTCGGTTCAATCGGAATCGACTTTGAAGGCAAGACGATTTTTGTAGATAAGACTGCACCCGTGGGCGGCGACGGATCTCGGGCCCGCCCCTTCAATAACCTGGCAAATCCCGGCGTGGTCAATGCCATTGCCTCGACTCAGCCGGGCGACATCGTTCGTATTATCGGAAACGATCCCGACAACAACCCAAACACGGCGACGGATCGGCTGGCATACGAGCTTGGATTTAACACGCTCGGTCAGACCTTGGCCGATGGGGCGACTCTAGACGTGCCCCGAGGCGTTACGGTTATGATCGACGCCGGAGCACTGTTTAAGGTGCGTCGAACACGTCTCGGCGTTGGAAGTTCGGCAACGGGCATCGATCGCAGCCGCGGAGCATTGCAGGTTCTGGGCACGCCGTTTAACACCGTGCACTTCACCTCATACCATGATGAAACCGTTGGCCGAGACACTTTCCCATTCGTCACCACTCCTGCGTCAGGAGATTGGGGTGGGTTGGTGTTCCGCGACGACATTGACCGGGCCGATGGTAATTTTGTTTACGACGAAGAGGGCATCTTCATAAATTACGTGAATCATGCCGAAATTCGTTACGGTGGCGGCAATGTCGTCATCAATTCGGTGGCTCAGGTTATCAATCCGATTCATATCCTCGATACTCGGCCGACCGTGACTTTTAACACGATTACCAATAGCGCCGACGCGGCGATGTCCGCTAGCCCGAATAGCTTCGAAGAGACCAATTTTCACGCCCCTCGTCATCAAAGAAATCCGTTTACGGCTGATTACGCTCGCGTTGGGCCAGATATCCATCGCAACTTAGTGATCGATAACACCACGAACGGACTGTTTGTTCGCATTCCAACGCTGGCTGGAAACGATGTGCAGAAAATGACCGTATCGGGCCGTTGGGACGATACGGACATCGTGCACATCATCGGTGAAAATCTGACGATTGTTGGAACCCCTGGCGGACCGACGAAGGAAACAACGCTACCGCGAACTAACCTGGTAACACAGACGCCTTTCGCCGGTGGTACTCTGCCAGCAGGTCAATACAACTACAAGTTGGTATTTGTCGATGTCCACGGCAATGAAAGTTTGCCTTCTGCTGCGACACCGCTAATCCAACTGGCAGCTGGCGCCGGATTCGATGCCATTCGTTTGAACCAATTGCCCACAGTTACCAGCGGATTTGTTGCGAGACGCTTGTACCGCAGCCGCGATAATGGTTCCTATCAGTTAGTCACTCAGTTAAACGGCAATAGCACAAGCTACTTGGACAATGGTAAGACTCGCGGTGGCGAATTGGCCGTTCCGGCAGTGGCATTGGTTAGCTTAACCCCACAAGTCGGCGGCATTTTGGCGC
>JANNPR010000053.1:0-2720 GCA_031400345.1 Planctomycetota bacterium
GCGGCAATCATCACGTTACTGCCGCCCGTCGAGTCCGGCTGTCCGGGAAATTGTCCAGCCGGGTAATAGCGAGCCCAAGTAGCGTAGAGATTTCCAAAGTTAGGGTTGAGCTCTCCAGTTGGCAAAACACGAAAGGTATCAATCGTTAGATCGGGGAGTATTTCGAAAGGAACTTGTTTATTGCCGTCGTACAGGTGAGAGGCGACTGCGATCGGCGTTTGCCAAGATCGGCCGCCGTCGTCGCTCAGTGCCACGAAGACTCCATTATTCGATTCAATGCCTTTGGCCCTCGGTTCGCCAACGTCGGGGTTGGTGAGCGGTGGCTTCTCTCCCAGGAAGGTGTCAGCCATGAAGATGACGAACACATGGCCTTGGGCGTCAAACCTAACTGTTGGATTAGCCGCCCCTTCATCATAGTTTTCCGGGAGGGGAACTGGTGCCGCCTCCCAAATATCACCCCCATCCCGCGACACCGCCACGCCAAGACCCGCGTAGCCCGTATCGAGCGGCGAGTAGTCCATGTAGGCGATCACCACATGGTTGGGGTCCAGCGGATTGACCGCCACAGTCGGCATCTGCTGCACCCCGGCGTCGGTCGTGATGGCCTGATTGACGATCGCCGGATTGACGAGTACTGGCAAATCCCCTTCGGCGGCGAAGTCGTGCCAGAGGGGGAGCAACACAACGTCCGCCACACCGGCCCCCGATAAAAGGTAACGGCTTTCCAGCGCCTCAAAGCGAAGCCGGTAGACCGGAATGGGCCGCGATGGCTTCGAGTGACGACGCTGCATACACTTGCGGGTCGAATCGACACCGCTCCGTAACAAGTAAGTCGTATGGTTGATCAGGAATCAGGTTCCTATTGTAATAGGCGTTGAACAACGAACTTCTGACCGCGCAACTTCGCGGGTTTTTATATTGCGGCATCATCCCATTGAAGCCTGAAGCGCAAGAGAAGGAGTATTCGGAGGATCCTTCGCCTGGGATTCAGGCTTAAACAAGATCATGCTGTGCCGATTTGCTACCGGCTCGTGAGAAATGCTGTCTATCCGCGTTCATATGCCGGGCGAGCCGTCAGGTGCTCAAAGTGACGCTATCTAACTGGTTACGTCGCGAATCAACGGCCTAAAACCACTGCATCTCCCGGTATCGCGCAATATTTAGACTGACTTCTCAACTCTTTCTGATTTCTGTTGGGGAAGCTCATCGGCATCGACGGCCACCGGCCGGTTTGACCCTGACCAACCAGAAAGTCCCGGCCGAGAAGGCTTGTACGCTACCATCGCGAACCCCAGCGGAGTAGCGGTGTTGGCGGAAATCCTTGAGGTGGACGCCTTTTATACCGGTTTGTTCAATGACTGGTGAAAAATGCGGGTAGGATTGTCTGCTTATTGGCTCACTCGTCGAAAATGCACTCGTGTCATTGCGCCACGTCGGTAAATACAATGCCGCAGCCATATCCATAATGCATCCAGAGTGTATGCACCATGTCGATCATTCATCCGCGGGGACTACCGGCGTTCGGTCATCCTCGGTCACGAATAGATCGTCGACTTGTGACTTAGATACTCGCATTAGCAGTAAGCGCCGATGCAGTCCAAGCGACGATGAGTCTGTAAAGAAACGTCCCCCGAGACCGCGTGGTTCTTCCGTGCCGCCAACAACTAGAACCTGGCCAATGGATACGGTCGCCTGGATCCGCAGTTCCTCGAATTTTCGCCTCTCGCGACTGGGATCCACGATATACATTCCGTCTTGCCCGATCCAACGTTGGTGAGACTCCCCGTGTTCGAGTTGCGGTGTTAACTCGAGCTGCACGCGGCCATCCCCTTGCGGATATGTTTTCAGTTCGAACACAGCCTGCGCGTCACGATAGGACTCGCCACGGAGCGAGCCATTATCTTCTAATAAAACGACCATTTCTGGATGGGGCTTGGACGTGACGATCACACGGTTGATTCGGCCAGACCGACATTGCAGAGAGTGCATCCGCTGCACGGCGCTATCATCCAGTAGCTGACTCAACGCCCCCTCAATCGATTTATCTTGCTGGGAAACCAATTTCTCCAGCCAAGCGGGAAGTTGCGAACCGGCAATTCCGCAACGAAAGCCATTCGCTTCCAATCGTCTCCTGAGATTGGCGTCCAAATGCTGTTCGTCGATTCCTGGCCAATCGCGCAAATCAGACTCAGAAAAATCGAGCGGTATATCCACAAAGCGGAAGTCTAAGGTGGCCCCATCCACAGCCAGCCGGGGTTTTTGCAAGGGAGATTGGCCCTCTTTCGCCGGCGTCCAGCTAGCACAACCAGATGCTGTTAGCCAAAGCGCGGCTAGCAATGCGAACGTTACATCAGATCGCGTGGATGTATTCATTCACAGAGAGCCGTGGATTTCGGAAGAAATGAAACGGGCGGGAGAGTATCCGACAGCCCTCGGTACGTCAAGATTTCTACTCGCCAGGCTGCGACCCTGTAGGCTTCGCTTCAGCAGACTTAAATTCGACGGGAAACGAGTTGCAAAGAGGACCTTCCGTTCGACGAAAATGGTCGGCAATTGCCGTGTCTGCCAAGAGTTGCAGAATGTGGTAGGCCACCATGGGAAGGATGCTGACGTTCAAAGAAGTGGCCATCGTAATGCCAATCATGAGCGTTTTTTGGCTACCCGAAAAACCTACTGCGATTTGATCACGACGCGACAGCATCGCAGCTCGCGCGATTTGA
>JANNPR010000275.1:0-7750 GCA_031400345.1 Planctomycetota bacterium
AATGGAAATCACAGAACAACGGGTCGATCATTTTTCGTTCATTTCCAGCGACAAACACGCGTTTTTTGAAAATCAAAATGATGAAGTATGTGGGACGTACATTTGTTGTTGAAGGAAGATGACAATACTAACAGACCACTCTCCGGGACGAATCGTCACGTATCCCCATCATTTCGATTAGCGAAGATTAGTGTTCCCGATCTTCTTTCCGGCTTGGGGATTCCGCTCGGCAAGGAACTTAGGACAGTCGAACTACTTCGAATCGCTCGCGAGTCCATATCAAGCTATTACAACGACTTAGCTAATGAGTTATCAGTCTAGCGAAGTTGAGGACGACTCAAGTAGAGGTCGTTAGTGCAAGCCGTTGAATGCATTCGGAAAAAAATACCAGCAGCAGACAAAGCACCGCCTGGGCGATTCAACGATTTCTGCACTACTTCGATATTCGCGCACCCGCGATCAAGTAGTGCAGAGGCCGTTAAACCACCCCGGCAAGCGGGATGGCGTTTGGGTCGGGTTAAACCACCCCGGCAAGCGGGATGGCGTTTGGGTCGGGTAAGCCTCTGACCTCTGACCACTTTATTTGTTACAACGACCGGAGCGTTTTGATCGAATAATTTTCGCTTCCGACAGACCCACAATATGCCTCGCGATTTTCTTCAGGGCGCCCAGGAGTCCTACGACGTCGTTGTGATCGGCAGTGGTCTGGCTGGCCTGACTGTGGCAAACGTGCTAGGCCGGGCGGGTCATTCGGTCTTACTTGCCGAACAGCATTACAAGCTGGGCGGTATGGCCACATGGTTTAAGCGGCCAGGTGGGCACATCTTTGATATTTCCTTGCACGGCTTTCCCGCCGGTATGATCAAGAGTTGCCGCCGCTATTGGACCCAGGAAATCGCTGATTCCATAGTGCAGTTGCGGAACATCCGATTTGATAACCCGATGTTCTCCTTGACGACGTCTTATAACCGCGAAGACTTCACGCGGTTATTAACCGAACAGTTTGGCATTTTACCGGTGACCATCGCCGAGTTTTTCGATGCCGCTCGACAGATGAATTTCTTTGACGATCAATCGTTAACGACGGGACGGCTGTTCGAGAAATTTTTCCCAGGCCGCGAAGATGTGGTTCGACTTCTGATGGAACCCATCGTTTACGCCAATGGGTCCACACTAGAAGACCCCGCACTGACCTACGGAATCGTATTTTCCAACTTCATGTCCAAGGGCGTGTTCACGTTTGAAGGAGGCACAGATCGACTGATTCAGTTAATGCAGAATGAAATGGTGCACAACCATGTAGATGTTCGCGTCAAATGTGACGTCGAGCGAATCCATGTGGAACATGACCGCGTCACCGGCGTAACCGTGAACGGCCGTTTCATCAAGTGCCGTGCCGTTGTATCGAATGCCAATATCAAATCGACCGTATTGCGTTTAGTCGGTGAACAGCATTTCGATAAGAATTTTGTAGCCGATGCTCATGCTGTGCGACTGAATAGTTCGAGCACACAGGTTTATATGGGACTTAAACCTGACGAACTTGTCCCTGAGGAGACCGGCGACTTGCTATTCAGTTCGACAGCCCAGCACTTTCGCACGGATTTGCTTTTAAGCCGTCAAATCACCAGTCGAACGTATTCGTTCTATTACCCACGAACTCGCCCAGAGGGACGTCCCCGCTGTTTGATTGTTTCGAGCACCAATGCGCATTTTCACGATTGGTCTGACCAGAACGAAGACGAGTACCAAGCCAACAAACAAGATCTCATCGATACCACTCTGGACCATCTAGAAAAATACGTGCCGAACATTCGGCAGCGTTTGGATTATGTTGAGGCCTCCACGCCACGTACGTTTCAACATTATACAAAACATATTTTGGGAGCCAGTTTCGGCACAAAATTCGAAGGCCTGGCGGTCAGCCGCGGGCTCCCGGAGCAGGTGCGAGGTCTCTATCACGCTGGCAGCGTGGGCATCATCATGTCCGGCTGGCTGGGGGCGATCAATTATGGTGTTATTGTGGCCAACGACGTGGACGCGTTGTTGATGAAAGCACCAGCACCGGTTCAGGCCGATCTTGAATCATGACCGTTGATAAAAGAAAGCTCCTGCTAGTCGGTAACTTCCCAGTCATTCGAGATATGCTCTCGTCTTGCCTGGCAACGCATGGAATCGAGATTACGATCGTCGCAAACGCCGAGCAAGCGATGACAGCCATCGCGGACGGCCCTCCCGATATCTTGATAACAGACTGGGAATCGTTTGCCCCCGAGCCGAAGGCGACGGCGTCCTCTAACACTTTTGCACAAGGACGCGTAACGAGCGGATTGGAATTGTGTCGTTGGTTAAGGGAACAAGTTTTGCCTCACTATGTCTACTCGCTAGTCCTCACCAACCATGTCTCGTCAGAAGATCGGTTGCGTGCGATTGAGGCGGGCGTTGACGATTTCATTTCTGTTCCAGTGGATTCCGTCGAATTGTTGGCGCGGCTGCGCACCGCAGTTCGCATTCGTGATTTAGAGGAGCGAAATGCCCACGAAAGCAGATTCGACTCGCTGACGAAGGTCATGTCGCGGCGGGCCCTATTCGAACAGTTCGCTCGCGAATGCAGCCGCGCTCTGCGACATCAAACTCCATTGGCATGTGCGATGTTGGACGTGGATCACTTCAAGCAGGTGAATGACAGTTATGGACACCCGGCTGGGGATGAAGTGTTACGGCAAATCGCCCGGGTCATTCAAAACAATTGCCGCGAAAGCGATTTGGTTGGCCGATATGGTGGCGACGAGTTTTGCATCATACTGCCGGAAACCAACGAGATTGCGGGTGCGGTCTGGGCGAACCGAATTCGCGAAAAGATATCGGAAGCCAGAGGATTGCTCCCCAATCAGGGCCTGCGTGTGACTGTCAGCGTCGGTGTAGCGGAAGGGTCCGTCGATTGCACAGTGCCAGAGGCGCTCGTCGATTTGGCCGACCAAGCGTTGCTGGTAGCAAAACGCGCTGGGCGCGATCGAGTTATTGCCCGGGGAACGATTTTCCTTGTTTAAAACTCGAACACCCGCGCTACGGAAGGCCGCCCATATTCGGCACCGCCGGTAAGAACAAGCATGTTCGGCAGTGGACGCGTTTCCCCGGCACCGTGCGTATGGCCGCAGAGCACGGTTAACTGGCGATGAGGATACTCGGGAATAATCTCCATGAGTGCATCGCCGACCGCCTTGCAGGTGAAATGCGGTGCCCACTCGTCGTCGGAGATTTGTCCCTCGTGCCAACAGGCCGCACGGAAAGGAGGGACGTGCGTTAACAACACCACGTGCGCGAATCGCTCCAGGGCTTCCGGCAAAGTGTTCCGAATGTGCTCCGCAGCTTGATCTCCCAACTCCTGCAACACGTGCCACCGATCTAGTTTTGCGTAACCGGCTAGTTCTTGGATTAGTTTGTAGTCATTCATCATCACATATGAGCGCGCGTAGTCGCCCAGGCGACCGTCTGCCCAGCCGTCGTGGCCCACCACTCCCACAGTAGAAGTCGGGGGTCGACTGCGCAGTTGAGTCATGTAGTGCAAGTTTGGACGTGACTGGCAAAGGTCGGCCACGCGTTGGCGCACATTGTTAATCGAGCCGTAATAGAAATCGTGATTTCCTAAGACAAAATAAAACGGCCGTTGCAACGCATCGTCAAGCTGTTGCAGGTAGTGAACTACATTGTGGGACTCAGCCAAATCGCCCGTGAACAACAGACCATCGGGTTGCATCGCGACAAGACTCTGAAGGAAAGCTTGAATCTGCTCATCGGGTAGAAAATTCAGATGCAGATCCGTCAGCCAAAGAAATCGCGTCATTAAACCTGCCAGGAATGAAGACTCAAGGATTCAGTAAAAACGTTTGCCATCCGCCTTCACTTTTTTCGAAAACGACACGGTCGTGCAAGCGAGCTGGCAATCCTTTCCAGAACTCAATCCGGTCCGGAATCAACCGATAGCCATGCCAGTGTATAGGCCGAGGAACATCTCGCCCCGCAAATTCTTTTTGCCAAAGTTCGACGCACGCCGCCAGTGTCTCACGGCTGGCCAAAGGGCGTGATTGTTGTGACGCCCAAGCAGCGATCTGGCTCTCCCGCGGCCGAGTCGCCCAATAGGAATCTGAATCCTCCGTCGACGTGACTTCGACTTTTCCTTCGACCCGCACTTGTTCGTGCAGGGGGTCCCAGAAGAAGCAAAGGGCTGCCTGGGGGTTCCGTGCTAGCTCTCTCCCCTTGCGACTTTCGCTGTTGGTAAAAAACATGAAACCACGTTCATCGAATCCGCGGATGAGAACGATTCGCGCCGCTGGTCTTTGGTTTTCGTCCACGGTAGCAAGCGTTGCGGCGGCAGGTTCCTTCAACGAAGTCTCGTGCGCGCGAGCCAACGCCGCCTGAAATAATTGAAGAGCCGTTTGAAACACGCTGGTTGAGGTGGATGCCATTAGCATTTGATCGTGGGTTAGTGGATCGATTTTCTCGGCGTGCGCTCATTTGGCATGCTAGCGGTTTCCAAAAGACTGACCGATCGGACCGAACCGATCATAATCGTGTCAGAATTCAGTCGTTCCGGATTATCCAATTTCCGCAACTTCCCGGCGCCCTGTCTTTTCTATGGATCATACGCGATTCGCCTAGACCGATGTCCGATGAAGAATATACTACGCCGCTCAAAGACCAAGAAATCGGGATTCTGGAGTTAGCTTATGGCTCGTCAAGTTTATGCAGGGATATATCGCCGGAGTCATTTCGGTGAAATGGGCTTGGCGATCTTAACGTTGACGTTGTCGTCGTTGGTGGGTGGTAGCGGGTATGCCTGGCAAGAGCCAAGCAGCGGGCCGGTTACGGAAGTGGCCCCAGCTCCTTCGTCAGCCGTCAACGAGTCCGTACCGGAAGGGGCAACCGAATCTGTCTCAGATAAGACAGGGACCACGGGCTCAGCGACCCTTTCATTTGAAGCAGACGAACCGACGGATTCGAGCGAACCCGATGTGCGCCCCGCTTCATTCCAGGAGATTACTCCGGGCGAGTCGAGCTTGGACGATGTTTTGCGGTTACTTGGAGAACCGGTCGAGCGAGTTTCGCAATCTGGAAAAACGACATTGCTGTATCGGACGGGAACGTTGTTTTCCAAGGTTGAAATCGTGGTAGAAGATGAGCTAGTAAACTCGATCGTGATGCACTTGGCCGAGCCAGCCCCAGTTAGTAAGGTGGCAACGGACTTAGACCTCAAACAATTCCATGCGTCCGTGGTTCCTGACGATGCCGGCCAGTCGCTTGGCTTGGTCTATCCCGAGCGCGGGATTCTGCTGAGTTTTCACAGTGGAAGCCTTCCGCCACGGATTGGCCAAATCCTACTGGAACGGGTAACTGCTGAGGGTTTCGTCCATCGTGTGATGTTCGACGGGGGACATCGTTTTTCTCAGAACATGGCCGATCTGAACTTGGCGCTCCGCCTAGATAGCAACAACGCCGACGCCTACTGGCTTCGATCACGGGTCCGCCAGGCGATGGGCGACTATGAGAATGCTTTAAAGGACGCGGAGCAGGCCGTTAAGCTTGATTCGAGCCATGCTCAATATCGACTCACTCGCGCACACATCTATTACATCACAGGAAAACATGATCAAGCGATCAAGGAAGTACGATCGGTGATTTCCCGTAACCAAGACCCCGAGATCGAAGCGCGTGCCGAATGTTTATTGGGAGATTTGATTGCTGGTGGACCGGCGCGTAATCCTAAACTTGCCCTAGAACACCATCAGAACTCGGTACGCTTGGCAACACCTTTGGCCAAGGATCAGCGACCGGCTGTTCGTCGCTCTGCGAAGCGGATCTTGATCGACGCCTACCTGGGTGCCGCGAACGACATCGCGGTGGGCCGATTCACTAATAAGCGGCAGGTCGTGCCCAAGTGGTTAACAATGGCCCAGGACCTGGCCGACAAGACGGTGGAAAATGACCGAGGAGACCCGACCATGGGCCTCGTAGTAAGAAGTGGAACGTTGACTGCGTTATGCGCCATGGGTGCCGGTGATGACGCCGACGGAGTAATCGAGGAATTGTTCGACTCGGGACGCGAACTGATCGCCGACGCGCGAGACCCACTCTATCAACGACATCTAGAATGGGAATTAGGCGAGTCTTTAATGCACGCGGCGCGATATCACCAGGATCAAGGGAACTCAAAACAATCGTTGACATACGCCAACAACGCGTTAGCTTTATTGGAACCTCTGGTCGAGCTGCGTCCCCCATCTCCAAAGCGCGACCATGTGCTGGGAAAACTGTACTTTTTTGTTGGTCTGGCAAACGCGCTCGAAAAGAAGGCTCACGGCGAGGCCATTACCCATTATGAGAAAGCCATTCCGTTTCTTTCGTCTCCGTTGCCGACGGCGGAGATGGATGACGTGGGACTACATGGTGAGCGCTTCGTGAGCATGGGCGTTTCTTTCTGGGAAGCTGGTGATCGCAAGCAAGCAATGAGCGTCACCAAAGAGGGTGTTCATTTTCTAGATCAAGGTGTGAAAGAGGGACGTGTCGACAAGCGAACTCTGGCGATCCCCTACGACAACTTGGCGGCCATGTATCAAGCTCAGGGCCAACCTGACGAAGCAAAAACGTTGGCGGCCATGGCACAAAAGATTAATTCAGATACCAAGGTGATACGCCGGTAGCGATAGAGGGCGTCTATTTCCAATTGGTAGATCGATGTAGTAGGCACACTCCGCGTGCCGTTACGGCACACGGATTGTGCCTGCTACCACAAGGGCGTAAACCATGAGAGTGGGAGGCGTCGTTCTTTGTGGTGGCCAGAGCACGCGTATGGGAGAGCCGAAGGCAAATCTGGCCTTCGGGCCCGAACGGATGCTTCAACGAGTGGTGCGAATTTTGGCCGAGGTCGTCAAGCCAATAGTTGTTGTCGCGGCGCCCGAGCAAGCCCTCCCCCCGTTACCCGGCGACGTTCTATTGGCTCACGATCCGCAAACGGGACAAGGGCCGTTACGGGGAATATCCGCAGGATTGCATGCCCTCACCGATTTGGCGGATGCGGCCTACATTACTAGCTGCGATGTACCATTGCTATCGGCGGCGTTCATAACCCGCATGGTCGAATTGCTTGGCGACTACGAGGCGGTGGTGCCCGTGGAAGATAAATTCCATCACCCACTCGCCGGGGTGTATCGCACGTGGGTAGCGAGCATTGCCGATGAATTATTGGCCGCTAAGCGATTACGTCCCTTGTTCTTGCTCGAACAAGTTCGAACCCGCCGAGTTGATGTCAGTGAACTTCGCGATATCGATCCGGAGTTACTTTCATTGCGGAATTTGAACAATCCCGAAGATTACCGCGAGGCGCTGAAAATCGCAGGGTTTGATTGGTAGTGTGGGACTACGTCAAAAATGTAGATCCGTTTTCCCTTGTAGGATGGGCACTCCTGCCCGTCTTTTCCTTGCTTGTAGGATGGGCACTCCTGCCCGTCTTTTCCTTCCCTTGTAGGACGGGCTCCCCTAGGCGTCTTTTCTCGGGACATGGGACAGGCAAGAGTGCTCATCCTACGACTTGTTAACTTATCCGGCCGTTCCACTCCTATTTCCCGCGCAATCCACCGCGATCTACGTTAAGCTCCGCGCTCATTCTGCGCTGGGCGTGGTGTCGGGACGGCCTGTTGCAAAACAAGCATGCGGAGAGGAAAACATCCAGCAAGCACGACCAATCTCTCGTACT
>JANNPR010000105.1:0-3651 GCA_031400345.1 Planctomycetota bacterium
CTGATATCTGATGGGCCAGGTAATCCTTGAATGGTTGTCTGTAGCGACTCGGAGTCGACGGTCAACCAATCAACCGGTTGTGATTGGGTATTGGCCGCATTTCCCTTATAGACGTTTTGAATCTTTTCACCGCCACGAATCGTAATCACGTCACCGAGGCGAACTTGATACGACGGCGCAGTTACCTTAGTGCCATTTACCCGGAAGTGGCCGTGAACAATTCCCTGCCGAGATTGTGGGCGTGTCTTGGTCAATCCTGCGCGGCGAATAATATTATCCAACCGACGTTCGCAGATGATCAACATGTGCTCGCCAGTGTTTCCTTTGATTCGGACGGCTTCACGATAGTAGCGCCGTAATTGACGCTCGAGAATCCCGTAATGGTGTTTAATCTTCTGTTTTTCCATGAGTGCGTAGCCATAAGTCGTCGGTCGACGAGCTCGCGCATGCATGCCTGGGGGATTATCACGGCGCTGATACGCTCGTACCGCCCCACTCGTCTCGTAAACCAACGTTGATAGACGACGGTTAATTCGTGCCTTCGCAGTATGATAACGAGCCATTCCGCAGATTCTCCTTCGACGGACAAAATGAGCCAATGCTGAATGGGTCAAATTACAGAACCGCCACGGGCCGTTTGCAGTGTTCGGCCAGGGTTAGGCGGTTATCAACCCAATAACAGCAACTTTAGAACGAGTAATCGTGACGAAATCGAGTCGAATCTGCAAGGGGGACGCCAACATAAAGAATGCGCGGTTTTCGCTTGGCCAATTCGCACCGCGGACTGGGGATTGACGTACAACTGTTTTTGTCGAAGGCCAAGTCCACCGTTTTGAAACGAGCCACAAGCGCGGTTTCCAAATCGTCCGATCATTCTTAAGATGTTCTCAGCTAACGAGTTGATTTAGCGAGTCGTTCAGGTAATTACGCGGGACGCGATGAGTAACGCCGAACAACTACCCACTGACAATGTGCACGAATTGGACCTTACAGGGCAGCGCGTCGCCGGCTACCGCCTCAAGCACCGGATCGGCCGGGGGGGGATGGCGGATGTCTATCTGGGGGAGCAGGAGAGCCTACGCAGGTCCGTGGCGCTCAAGGTATTGCGTCGTAGTCTTGCAAAAAACGAGTCGTACGTACGCCGTTTTCAGCATGAAGCTCATGCTGCCGCATCGCTAGTCCATGGCAACATCGTGCAGATCCACGAAGTCGGCTCTGTCGGCGATGTGCACTATATTGCCCAAGAATATGTCGATGGTGAGAACCTTTCGCAGGTCCTAGTGCGGCATGGCCCATTCGATGAGCGATTGGCCATCAATATTCTATTGCAGGTCACAGCTGCCTTGCAGAAGGCGGCGGACGCCGGAATTGTTCACCGCGACATCAAGCCCGATAACATCATGATCACCAAAGATGGGGAAGTGAAAGTTGCAGACTTTGGACTCGCTCGCATTAACGATCATTCGGTCAATCTCACCCAAGTCGGGATGACGCTCGGAACGCCCTTGTACATGAGTCCAGAACAAGTGGAAGGGAAACCTGTCGACTCGCGAAGTGATATCTATTCGTTAGGTATCACCGCGTTTCATATGTTGGCTGGCGAGCCACCGTTTCGAGGCGAAAATGCATTTACTGTCGCGGTAAAACACTTGAAAGAGGACCCGCCACAGTTACACGATGTTTCACCTCACATCTCCAGCGAGCTATGTGGCGTCATTCATCGCATGATCACAAAGAATCGCGACGAACGATTTAAGTCTCCCACCGAACTAGGACAGGCGTTGCGGAGCTTGCCGCTGGCTGCGTCTGGCCAGGATGGCTCGGCCGGGTCTCGGGTGTGGAACTCGGCAGAGCTGGCGACCATGATTCAGACTCATTTGTCCACCACCCAGCGACTTGAGACCGTATTGTTTTCGCAACGCATTATTTCCCCAACGAGAGGAACGTTCTGGGCCTTTGGCGTGGGCGCCTTGATCGCGTTTGGCGTGGGAATGGCCTCGGCGTGGACGTGGCGGCCTCGGTCGGTTTTAGACGGTGCGAACTCCGGCAAACCTGTTATTCAACGCATGTCCACGGCTCGTGAGCAATTTTGGTTAGCGGCAGAGCAAAACACTGAGGATGCCTGGTCAAGCCTGGAGAATTACTTCCCCCCCTCGGAGAGTGAACTGAATCGACTATACATGTTGCGGGCGAAGCAGCGGTTGGCCGACCTACTCTTCGAGCAGCATCAATTTGGACGAGCTAAGCCCTTATACGACGAGTTGGCTAGTTTGAATTCTGACTCGGATGTCCAATTCCAAATCGCCGGCTTGGTGGGGCTGGCTAATCTGCATGCTCAAAATGAACAGCCATCCTCCGCAAGTCGCGTCCTGACACTGATAACGATCTTGTTGCCACAACTACGTAAACAGAATGAAGCCTTGGCGGACGAAGTAAGAAATCGTCTCAAAAGCAGCCTGCACCGCGAGTTCGATCAATTGCAACTTGACATACCGTAGCGAATCGGGCCCTCGGGAAAGGGATGCGGTTCTGGTTTCAATTTTGCCAGCACGACCAAGGAGTAATTAGTGAATACGGTGGATCTGCAGTGTCTGGGAATCACGGTCGAGCGAATACTGCGAAACTCTCCGCCTTCGGCCTTGTACGAAGAGGCGATTCGTCACGAAGGCGGCACAACGATTTCCAACACAGGTGCCCTGATCGCCTACTCGGGCGAAAAGACTGGTCGATCACCCAAAGACAAACGAGTTGTGCGGCATCCCGATTCCGCCAACGATGTCTGGTGGGGGCCGGTCAATTTTCCGCTAGACGAACTTACTTTCAAGATCAATCGGGAACGAGCGATCGACTACCTAAATACGCGAGAACGGTTGTACTGCATCGACGCCTATGCCGGCTGGGCACTCGATACCAGGACAAAAGTGCGAGTCATTTGTGCTCGACCTTATCACGCATTGTTCATGTACAACATGCTCATTCGCCCCTCTGGCGACGAACTGGAGTCATTTGGCGATCCCGACCTCGTGATCTTGAACGCGGGGGCGTTTCCCGCCAATCGACTGACCACCGGGATGACCTCGAAAACCAGCGTTGATCTCAGTCTAGAACGTGGCGAGGTCGTCATATTGGGAACCGAGTATGCCGGTGAGATGAAGAAGGCCGTCTTCACCTATATGAACTATCTGTTGCCGAAGAAGGGCGTCCTATCCATGCACTGTTCGGCAACTGCGGACAGATCCACGGATTCCACCGCCGTGTTGTTCGGACTTTCCGGGACGGGAAAGACGACTCTATCTGCCGATCCTCGGCGGTTGATTATCGGTGATGACGAACACGGTTGGAGCCACGAAGGCATCTTCAATATCGAAGGGGGTTGCTATGCAAAGGCTATCTATTTGACGCACGAATCCGAGCCCCAAATCTTCGACGCTCTGCGATTCGGCGCCGTGCTGGAAAATGTCGTCTATGACGAGTCGCACCATCACGTTGATTTCTCCGACACGAGCATTACCGAAAATACTCGTGGTGCTTTTCCGATCGAACACCTACCGAACGTCAGAGTTCCCTGCGTGGGTGGCCATCCCAACCATGTAATTTTTCTGACCTGTGACGCTTTTGGCGTGTTACCTCCTCTAAGCCGATTAACGCCCG
>JANNPR010000277.1:0-1228 GCA_031400345.1 Planctomycetota bacterium
CAAGTGTCCACCCGCTGAAAAACCCATGATTCCAATTCGCGACAAATCGAGGTTCCATTCCTTTGAGTTGGCTCGGACCGAGCGGATAGCGCGCTGGGCATCAAGCAGTGGAACATGCGATCGGCCCGCCGGAAGGCGATATTCGAGCACCACGCCTGTGATTTCGTGGCGATTCAGCCATGCCGCGATTTCGTGCCCTTCGGGGCCTGTTACCAGCGTGCCATAACCACCCCCAGGACAGATAACAATCGCTGTCCCGTTTGCTTTCCCCGGCTTGTGCACCGTGATCCATGCGTCCGCCTTTTCAAACTGGTCGTCGCCGATCGGTGCCCGTCCGTTCCACAGCGAGATTCGGGGCGGTTTCGCTGGTGGGGGGGCAGGGTTGCGTTCGTCAGCAAAACTATTCGCAGCCAACACGAAAAAGCTCATTGCCAGTAAATATCTCATGGAAACCTCCAGGTGCAGCTTAGCCCATCAGCCAATCCAAAAACAATTGGCTATCTCCCATGACTCGAGTCCCCGCCGGTAAAAGCCATCTTGGTGTCTCAGCTACTGATGGCAGACTCACGCTGGCCGTGGTCCGTGACGGATTGTTTAGGTTCCGCAAAACGTTCGGTAATTGCCATCGTCGGGGGGCGGGTGTTGACAGTGTGCCAACTCGGTCCCTACTTCATACGGCGATGCCAACGCTGCAAGCAGTCGGTGCAACACCGACAGATCGTTATTATCCTCCGCGGCAGAAAGGGCTTCCTCCACCCGGTGGTTCCGCGGGATGACGGCCGGATTGACGGTCCGCATCATGGCGTAGGCGGAGGTGTTCGGCTGGCTCTCACGACTAAGTCGAAGCCGCCATCGTGAATACCAGGCCAGGAAGTCCGGGTCCCGATACGGATGGCCAGCCGGCCGCTCCTCCGACGACAGGTCGCGGTAGGTGTTGGTGAAATCGGCCCGGCATGTCTGCATCCAGTCGAGCAGCGACCGAACCAACTCGACATCCCCAGCCTCGGCCGTCTGTAGCCCCAGCTTCTTTCGCATCCCGGCCAGCCAGTACTGCTCGAACTTGGCGGGATATTCCCCGAGAACCTCTAAGAAGATTGGAATCGCCTTCTCCTGATCGGAATCCAAGAGCGGCAACAGGGTCTCGGCAAAGCGGGCTAGGTTCCACTGCGCGATCGTGGGTTGATTGCTGTAGGCGTAACGGCCGCCATGGTCGATCGAACTGAACACC
>JANNPR010000158.1:0-4644 GCA_031400345.1 Planctomycetota bacterium
GGGATCGCCCGCCGATTTATCGGGTGTGCGCCTACGAGACCGGATTTGGGAGGTGAATGGCCATCGACTCGAGAGCGACGATCATCTTCGAGAGCTGCTGAGCACCGAAGCACTCCCCCTAGAAATCCTGATTGAGCGGCAGGGTTGCTTCAACACCGTTCGGGTAGATGTGCCGCGATAGGTTGGACCTTGATACGTAAACGATTGAGACGTAAACGATTGGGACGTAGACGAGTGAGACGTATCTGTCGGATCAAGGAGTGCAGCAATAACGCTGAGCTAGTTCGCAGGAATACTTCCCGTTCCAAACTGCGGATTGGCTAAAGCTGTTCCTCTTCGGGTGCCGCGGCTTCTGCCGTTACCGCCGTTGGACGACTAAAAACGGCCACAATGTCGTCGGCTGGCACTACGAACAGTTGATTATCCGGTTCGAAATCGACCGGAATAGCATTTTTCGGATGGAACAGGATTTTATCATATTGTCGCAGTGGCATATCATCGTTCTTTTCAACCTGCGCTGAAATTGCCACTATTCGGCCGGTAATGGTGGGGATTTCCGACTGATCTGGTAGGGCAATCCCCCCTTTTGTCGTTCGTTTGGGTTCATCCTTGCGGACCAGAACCCTAGCTCCAATCGGTTCTACGTACTCCATAGTCTTGGGGCGAGTCTTAGCCATGCGTTGTGAAGAGCAAAGTCGTGTATGTTGCAAAGGTGAAGGGCTAGGGACAACAGTCAAACTTAATCCCACCCGTTGTTTTTCACAAGGCAGTTCATTTGGACTTGAATTCGACACGGTTTCTGGCAGAATTGCCCGTTTCCCGAATAGAAACGAAAGGACTTCGCGATGGCGGATGTCTTAGAAGTAAGCAAGCGAGACGCTCAAGGCAAGCGATTGATGCGTCGTCTTCGAGGTAGCGGTTTTGTGCCCGCCATACTGTATGGACATGGCGAAGCGAATGTGAGCCTCTCGGTTCCCCGGCCCCAGTTGATGAGTACCATTCGGCGTGGCCATAAACTGGTGGACCTAAAAGGTGAACTTAGCGAGCAAGCTCTGATCCGTGCCGTACAGTGGGACACGTATGGGGTCGATGTCCTTCACGTCGATTTCACGCGAGTCTCGTTGGGTGAAAAAGTCAAGATTACGGTGGCGATCGAATTGCGTGGAGAAGCGCCAGGTGCGAAGGAAGGCGGAGTCGTGGAGCTCGTGATCCATGACGTGGAAATTGAATGTCCGGTTGATGCAATTCCGGATAAATTCGAGTTGCGAGTTGGCAACTTGCACTTGGGCCAGTCACTTACGTTGGCGGATTTGCCCTTGCCGGAAGGTGCTCGCCTGCTGGGTGACCCCGAGTCCATTGTCGTTCATTGCGTAACGCCGAAGGCATCAGAAGAAGATCTGGCAGCACCGTTGGAAGCGATCGAGCCGGAACTCATTCGCAAGGAAAAGTCGGAGGATGAAGACGGGGCCGAAGAGTAAGGTAAGAAGAGTAAAGTAATTCGTGGTCGGCACGGCCAAATCGGTACGGCCAAATCGGTACTGCCAGCGAGATCGTCGCTGGCTTGGCTTGGGACGCGTAACGCCACCGGTTGACCCGTAGACATAATCGCGTGTCCCAGGGACATTAGATGTCTGAAGAACATCCTGAGGAACATGTCGAGGAACGTGACGCTGAAGGACGCCTCGTCTAGTCGTGCCAGATCGTCTAGTGGGGCCAGATCGTCTAGTACCAGATCGTCTAGTGGGATTAGATCGCTGTTGGTGTGGTGTGGGCCATGAAAATGGTCGTTGGCCTGGGAAACCCTGGGCGAAAATATTGGGAGACACGCCATAATGTCGGGTTCAACTTGATTGACGAGCTGTCTCGCCGACACAGCTGTGGCTTTCCGAGAGCTCGTTTTCAAGGCGAAACGGCTGATGTAGATATCGACGGGGAAAAACTATTGTTACTGCGTCCTCACACATATATGAATCGCAGTGGGGAAAGCGTTCAGCAGGCGCGCGATTTTTTCAAGTTAGAGAACTCGGATGTGTTGGTTGTCTGTGATGATTTTAGCCTGCCGTTAGGGAAACTGCGGGTGCGAACGAAAGGGTCGGCAGGAGGTCAGAAGGGATTAGCGGATATCATTCAGCGGCTGGGCACGGAACTATTTCCCCGGTTGCGGATCGGTATCGGCTCGCCACCTCCTGAATGGGACCCAGCTGACTTCGTCCTCAGCAAGTTTGCTCAGGACGAGGTGCCATTTATAAAGGAAGCCACAACCCGAGCTGCCGATGCGGTTAAGGTATGGCTGCAAAGTGGCATTGAAGTCTGCATGAATCAATACAACTCAAGTTAGTAATTCACCGCGAGAACGTACCATCGCAATCCAATTAACGAGCAAGGAATTTTCCAGGGAGAGCCAAAATTGTCAGCCAACGTTTACGAGTGCATGTTTATTCTTGATTCGAATCACTATGCACGTGACCCGGGTGGGGTTTCCGCAAAGATTCCTGAGATTATCGAAAAACTGGGTGGGGAGATCCTAGCCAACCGCCTATGGAACGAGCAGAAGTTGGCGTATCCACTCAATGGCCACCGTAAAGGTACTTATTGGCTGACGTACTTTCGCTTGGAAAGCACAAGACTCATCGAGTTTAACCGAGCCTGCCGCCTGAACGAGTCCATTCTCCGCAATTTATGCCTGAGCGTTGATCCGAAACTCGTCGAGCCGCTGGTGGCGCACGCTCGCGGTGAACGTCAAATGCCCCGCCCATCCCTCGAAGTTTCCGTGCCCTTGGCAGTCGGTGATGTGCCGGTTGAGGAAGGATCCTTAAACTAACTGCACGTCGTTTCAGCCGAAATGGATCGGCTGCTTGCACCCACGAAATCAGTATGTTAACCTACTTTAGGTGGGGTGTTGTTTTGTACAGTAACGACTACCAGGGAGCAAGGAGTCGGATATGGCCAGTTTCAATCGTGTAATTCTCATGGGAAATCTAACCCGGGACATTGAATTGAAGTACATCCGTAGCGATCTAGCAGTCGCGGAAGTCGGATTGGCGGTAAACGATCGCCGAAAAAATCAGGCCGGGGAGTGGATCGACGAGACAACATTTGTAGACGTTACCCTTTGGGGACGGACGGCTGAGATTGCAGGCGAGTACTTAGGGAAGGGCTCGCCAGTGATGATTGAAGGCCGCTTGAAGTTAGATACCTGGGAGACAGAAGGTCAGAAGCGATCTAAGCTGCGAGTAGTCGGGGAGAAGTTAGTCATGCTTGGCAGCAAAGGGGGCGGTGGCGGGAGCGGTGCCAGTGGTGGCAACGGCGGGCGAAGTGCTTCCCAACCTGAATTCGATCAATCGGAATACAGCCAGCCTGCGACTGCATCGGCCGGTAGTAGCCGTGCGGCCTCGAACGGACCTCCCAACGACGATATACCGTTTTAAATTGCATACCGTTTTGATTTGCAGTGGCTCGCCCTAGTGGCTTGGCCCAACCGATTATCGATGTGTCACCCATTAAGGACAGTAGTGCCATGAGCCAGATCGTGCGAGACCGGACAAAACGAGTGAGGACTCGAGTTGACTTCAAGCGGCTGCCCAAAGGGCCAAACGGCGGTGTGCAATTGCTGCTGATTCAATCTGTCGATCACCTTGGAAAGCAAGGCGATGTGGTGGAGGTGAAGTCCGGCTACGCAACCAACTTTCTGATCCCGCAAGGCCTGGCAACTTTGGCCAGCGACCACCACCGGCGAATGGTCGAAAAGCACAAAGCGAAGCTCGTTGAAATCGAACGTCAGCGACTGTCAAGCTTGCGCTCGTTGGGTGATGCCCTGGGCAAGCAAAGTATCACTATCGAAGCAAATGCTAACGATGAAGGGCATCTCTACGGAAGTGTTGGCGCCAACGAAATTACGCTCTCGCTGAAACAAGCTGGCTTCACAGTTACTAGCGACCAGGTTCGGCTAACTGGTCCCCTCAAGGAACTTGGTTTGTACACCGTAAAGATCCACCTTCATCAAGAGATCGAAACCGACCTGAAGGTTTGGGTGGTTCCATCGGCGACAATGGATCAGCCAAAAGAGCCACCGGTGAAGCCTGTCTCGCATGCGAAGGAACGTTAAGTAAATTTGTCACTTGTCACTTGTCCCTTGTCACTTGTCTTAACTGCCCAGTCAGCTCGCCTTTAACTCGCGGGTTCAAAGCTCACCGGTATGGTGGCGGGATTAACCGATCGCGCAGAATCGCATACAAGGTGGCAGCAATGAGGTCCGCCGTCGTCCCCGGGTTGCGATAGTTTCCAGCGCTTCGTAGCCAAAAATCCAAATCCCCAAGGGCTCGGAGATAGGACTCGCTGTCCGGCGTTCCCGCAGCGATAACTTGTTGCGCCTTACGGCCTGCCTGCTGAGCGGTTTCAATTCCACATTTGCGTTGGATCAGACTATCGGGATATTGTTGCATCAGTGTCAGTTGCAAATGGATGATGGCCTGAGTTAGCGAGAGGCCGCGAGCATGACACGCCAGCATCCGGGGAACGCTGAAATTCAAAACATCTGAAAAATCATTGACGTACTGTCTCGCGACCATGTCGTAATCGCTGGCAACTTGCATGGCCGATAACAGGCACTCCGGGGCATCCTCTTTTATATCCATGGATTCGACG
>JANNPR010000160.1:0-2439 GCA_031400345.1 Planctomycetota bacterium
CGCGATGCCAACGTGATACCAGGCGTCGGCCGAGCCGGGGTCCAGGCGCAGCGCGGTCGTGAACGCGTCGATCGCGTCGTCGTGGCGGCCGAGGCCGCTCAGCGCCTTGCCGATTTCGGTTGCGATTAACGCCATGCCGAAAATCTTGATGCCACTAGGCGACGCGACAGAAGCGCTGGACACGTTCTATCCATACTTTCGATTGCCAGAGGATGGTTTCGAAGTAGTCGTGGCCGGCCCGGAAGCTCGTCTGTACCATTCTGTCTTGCATGAGATCCCGCCAGATTCAACAGTGCCCTGGGACATTACTCAAGAGCGCCCCGGCTACTTCATTCGTGCCACCGTAGCCTTTCGAGACGTCAAATCGAGCGAATTTGCCGGGATGTTCATTTCTGGAGGCCGGGCTCCGGAGTACCTCCGCTACGATCAGGATCTACTGCGAGTCACCCGCGAGATGTTCCAGTCAGGCAAGCCGATCGCCTGCGTCTGCCACGGGATCGAGATCCTTACGGCCGCGAACTGCATTCAAGGTCGCACGGTGACCACAGTCGCAAAGTGCGCGATCGATGCGCAGCAAGGTGGAGCTGTCTACGTAAACAAGGAAGTCGTCGTGGATGGCCACCTCGTCACCGCTCGAACCTGGCACGATAACACACCGTTCATGCGCGAATTTCTGCGTTTACTACACGCTACAGGTTGACCCTCTCATGAAGCGTGTGATTTGTCCAAACGCAGTGGGACATTGTGCTGGATGCAACTGGGCCGGATGCAAAATTCTCGTCGACGATTCGAGCCCAATTGATTGCTGGCGGAGATGGAACGTTGACTTACTGGAAGCGGCTGAACCTGTTTTGTAAATTAATTGCAGAAATCCGTCTGGAGTCCGTTCATGGCGTCATCCGCAGTTCCAAAACCGTTCGAGGAGCACTTAACGCGTCTGGAAGAGATCGTGCACCTTCTTGAGGATGGCCGGTTGCCGCTCGGTGATGCACTTGCTCGCTACGAAGAAGGAGTACAGTGCCTTCGCGAATGCTACACAGCTTTGAAGTCGGCCGAGCGTAAGATTGAATTGTTAGTAGGAATGGATTCGGAGGGTAACCCAATTACTGAGTGCTTTGAAGAAAATGAAGAGTCTCTGGACGAGAAACAAGCCAATCGAGGTCGCAAAAGGTCGCGACCTTCGCCGACTGGGCGAGGGAGTGAGTCCGCGGCGACGCCCCCCGCTCACGGAATAGACACGCCACAGGACCTGTTCTAGAATCCAACGTGTTAAAAACATGTTGAGAGCTGCACTTTCTGAACTATGGTGGTGCAATGGAAAGCTCATTCGCTAGAGTTCATTGAATGCATTCGAATTTGGCTTGCACCTCAGCCCTTTCTATGGCCATTCTTCCGGATTATCTAAATACGGTCCGAGCTGAAGTAAATGCGGCGTTGGACCGATTCGCATCATTTTCGGGAGATTGCCCGACCGTCCTAGCTGAAGCTATTCGGTATAGTTTACTTGCACCCGGGAAGCGTTTACGCCCACTGTTAACGTTAATGGCCGCGGAAGCTTGCGGTTGCGATCGTAGTTTAGCGTTACCAGCGGCATGTGCCTTGGAAATGGTTCATACGTACTCGTTAATCCACGACGATTTGCCGGCAATGGACGACGATGATATGCGTCGAGGCCAGCCAAGTTGTCACGCAAAATTTGGAGAAGCCAACGCAATTCTGGCCGGAGATGCACTCTTGGCTTTGGCATTTGAAATTCTCAGCACCTATGTCCGCCCACCGGCCACGGCGGCTCGATGTTGTGCCGAATTGGCCCGGGCGGCCGGCCCAGAAGCCCTTGTGGGAGGACAAGTAGACGATCTAGCAGCCGAGTTTTCGAAGTATGGAGTTGAAGCCTTGGAGGCGATTCATCGACGTAAAACCGGAGCCATGTTTCTGGCTGCGTTGCGACTGGGAGGCATCGTAGCCGGGGCATCGGAAACACAGCTCGTGGCGCTTACCGTCTATGGTCGAAGTCTTGGTCTGGCCTTCCAAATCATCGACGACTTACTCGATCAAAAAGGAAACGATGCAGCTTTGGGCAAACATGCTCGCATGGATGCGGAACGCGGCAAGTTGACTTTCCCGGCGCTTTTGGGGAACGAGGAGAGTGTTCGCAGGGCAACCCGATTAATCGACGACGCCTGTCAGGCGATTGGTGTCCTTGGTGAACAATCGCAGCGGTTGCAGGACATCGCCAGGTATGTTTTGGAAAGGAATCACTGAACCTTATGCATGAACTGTTGGCCAAGATCGAATCGGCGGAATCATTGCTGAAGATGTCGCTCGACGAACTCAACCAGCTTAGCGATGAAATTCGCGAAGCGCTTTGTGGTTTGTTAAGTTCGCGATCGGCTCACTTTGCGTCGAATCTCGGAGTTGTCGAGTTATGTCTGGCACTCC
>JANNPR010000173.1:0-1988 GCA_031400345.1 Planctomycetota bacterium
TCAAATCAAGTTGATCTTGACCAACCGTGATGCGGACCCCTTGGGGAGAATCAATCATCCGCTCGCGTTTGTACAATCCTTTGCCGCGAATCTCGTCCAGCTGCTGTTGAAGCTGTTGACGTACGGGTTTTCCCAACATCGCTCATCCTCGAATGAATAGGTTCAGAATTGCTTCGGCCGTAGCTTCGTTGGTCGCCAAAGGAATGTTGTGAACATCACAGACACGCAATAGACTGAGCACTCCCATCCTTACCAGCATTTTTGAACCTAGATCTAAAAAAAAACCCGCTCTCACAGTGAGAGCGGGTCATGATCCGTACACATTTTAAAAGCGACGAGGCGGGGTGCCGCGATTAGTTCAGGATCTTTGCCGTGTCAGCAGCAACTTTTGCCACAGCGTCTTTGTTCAGCTTTCCCTTAGCAAAAGAGTGAGTTGCCTTTACTGAACCCTTTTCCCACATCATTACAGTTACATCTGCATCGGCGGAAATCTTGTAGCCACTAGGTCCCTTAACGCCATCGAATACGGTCAATGGTACATTTTCGATCTTCTGCTTTTCCGCAACCGCCTTCAGCTTGGATTCGGTTCCGGCTTGGTCGTTGGTGAGCATCACCACAAAAGCAGCCATCTTCTTGTCTTCATTCTTGGCGACAACATTGTCAATCTGCTTGACCAAATTCGATAATTCATCGGTCATCTCGCGAGCGAACACACACACGACCGGGCGGTCACCGTATCGGCAACGATAGCATAGCGGGTCCTTGCCCTGCGCAGGACCGGTGCAGTCCTTCACGTTGAAGGCCCCAACCGATTCTCCGACGGGCAAGCCAGACTTAAGTTCATCTGCAAAAACATACGCACTGAACAAGGTTAACAGGGCGACAGCAGACAGGTTCACCAAACGTCTCATAACAAACTCCTCAATGTTTCACAAAAGAGCAAACGGCCCAATACACGGATTGACCGAGGATTATAGGTGTCCGCTGGGCGACTGTCGAGCAACCGACGCCAGATTGTTGACGCGCAGGATAAAGCTTGGGAACAACGTGCTAGCATCGAAAGTTCTCGATTTTTACATCGATTCACGAACCACGTGTCCATATCGCCAGAGATGTTTTCCTGGTCTTTCTAAAACCGCTGTTGCTTCATTTGCCTCTTCATTGGTAATCTCCCGCGTCTAAACAGGCTGGGATGGGTAATTAGCGCATCCTGGATCGGCTCAAGGAAGAACCGCTTTTTGGCGTGGACGCCATGATATCTCGATGTAAATCGCAAATCGTTGCCTGGTCGGGTTACGTGTTCTTAGGGATGCTGTGCTGGTCCTGGAGCACGAACTTAGGCGCGCAAGATGAGGCTCAATGGATTTGGTCACCGGATCACGATGAGCAGCATGTGCCGAACGCGTCTTGCCACTTTCGCAAAGACGTCAGTTGCCGTAACCCAGAACGGGCTCGAATCGAAATTACCGCTGACGACAGCTACGAGCTATTCGTCAACGGTCGGCAAGTTGGCAGTGCCGCCGAACACACGCGGGCCGCCGAGTATGATATCTCGCGCATGATAATGCGTGGCCGAAACGTAGTCGCAATTCGTGTCACCAATTCTCGAGGGAATACGGCTGGATTGGCGGCGCGCATCTGGGTTAAAGAGCGTAATGGAGATTGGGCCGTTACTCCCACAAGCGATTCGTGGAAGACGAACTTGCGCCCTTTACCTTTGTGGAACACTGCCTTTTACAACGATAGTTTTTGGACCGACGCTCGAATGCTTCGGCCTTGGGTCGACGAAGAACGTATTAAAGCGAGCCCGTCGTCATCCCCTAAAACGACACAAGTTGCCCAACGCAAGGATGCCGACGCGGGTCAAGACGCACCGCAAACGGTAGCGGTCGTGAAAGAAAACGCCAAAGACGTTTCGACGCCTCGTTTCAAGGTCGCTTCAGAGTTCGCGGTCGAAGAGGTTCTAAATGCCGAACTAACCGGATCCC
>JANNPR010000253.1:0-4166 GCA_031400345.1 Planctomycetota bacterium
CCAAATACCACTCCAATGCGTACCCTCGGGGTCCATTTCCCTCGCCGACAGCTCGGGCTAGTATTGGGACGAGTCCGTTGTCGAGTCCATTGTCTTAGCCTGTGCCTGAAGGGTTGCGGTTGGTCATGTCTGAGTACGCGCGTTTAGAATCCGCCTACCAGCAGGCGCGTGAAAGTCTGCTGTCGTCTCGTGAGCCAAGTGGACATTGGATCGGTGAACTCTCCACCTCGGCGCTGTCGACTGCGACTGCTGTAAGTGCATTGGCGTTGGTTTCTGGTAACACCGATTTACTTGGGTCTGCCGAAAGCAATTCAGTTCGGCAGCAGGACAAGCAATTAATTGCTGCGGGAATTGCTTGGCTCGATCAAAATCAGAATTCCGATGGTGGGTGGGGTGACACAGATCAGTCGTACTCAAATATTTCCACGACCATGCTCGCAGAGGCTGCGTTTCACATCGCTGGCAAAGCGAGCGAATTCGAAGAAACACTGAGCCGGGCGAGGCGATATGTGACGGATTGCGGCGGGTCTATCGCGTTGCGAAAACGTTATGGAAGGGACAAGACCTTCGCCGTTCCAATCCTCACTAACTATGCGCTCGCCGGCCTGACCCCTTGGACTAATGTGTCGGCATTGCCATTCGAGTTAGCCTGTCTGCCACAGCGATTTTACCGATTCATGCACTTGCCGGTCGTGAGCTACGCCATTCCGGCATTAGTGGCTATCGGGCAAGCTCGATTTTTCTCCCATCCACCGCGGAATAGGCTATTGCGATTCCTGAGGCAGTGCGCTGTTCTGCCCAGTTTACGGGTACTCGAGCGAATTCAGCCACAGAGCGGGGGCTACCTTGAGGCCGTGCCACTTACAAGCTTCGTAGTCATGAGCTTGGCTGCCACGGGGCGGCGGGACCACCTTGTCACTCAGCGCGGGGCAAGGTTCCTTCGTGAATCAGTTCGATCCGACGGTAGCTGGCCGATTGATACCAATCTTGCTACTTGGAACTCGTCGCTTTCCATCGGCGCGTTGGCGGCGGGGGGTGAAGATGTGGCCAAACTCGAGTGCTTGGAATGGCTTCTAAGTTGCCAAAATCGCAGCCGCCATCCATTCACTGGCGCCAATCCGGGAGGGTGGGGTTGGAGTGATTTGAGTGGCGCCGTCCCGGACGCCGACGATACTCCCGCCGCGTTGTTGGCGCTAAATTTTTGGCGGCAATCAGCGTCCTGTAGCAAGGCGAACCAGCGCCACATCGATGAGGCGGCTAGAAGCGGACTCCGCTGGCTAGTCGATTTACAAAATTCTGATGGTGGTTGGCCGACGTTCTGTCGCGGTTGGGGGGCGCTCCCCTTTGACCGAAGCGGAGCCGATCTGACCGCTCACGCTCTGAGGGCCCTGCAAGCATGGTTGCCGCAGATCGACGCACTGCGTCTGTTGAACAAAATGCGGCGAGCGCTACGCCGCGGCGTCAAGTATTTGGGTAGCTGTCAAAAGCCCGACGGTAGCTGGATCCCTCTTTGGTTTGGACATCAGGACCATCCACAAGAGGAAAATCCGGTGTACGGCACAGCTAAGGTCCTGTTCGCATTTCGGGATTTAGGATTAGATGAGTCGCCTACCGCGCAACGCGGTTTGGAATGGTTACGTTCATCGCAGCATCTCGATGGGGGTTGGGGCTCAGGTGTTTTGGGCGAGAAGGGGCCGAGTAGTGTGGAGGAAACGGCGTTGGCGGTCGAGGCATTATTGTGTGGGAAACACGCTCGCAATGCCGTTGCGCTGTCGGCGGGACTTGACTGGCTCATGCGGGCGGTCGAAACTAAACGCTATCTGAAACCGTCGCCGATTGGCTTTTACTTTGCCAAGCTTTGGTATTATGAGAAGCTGTATCCAGCGATATACACGGTTTCGGCCCTCGGGCATGCCCTACGGAGCCCGCAAAGCAACCCTGAGACTCAGCCGTCCCGTGCCCGCCAGGCTGACAAATCACTGCCGGACAACTAAAGGATAACATCTTGTCAACTGCAATAGCTCCGGAAGCGTCCACTGCACCGACCTTGGGGGGCGAGACTAAAAAGTCGAACCGTCGCAAGACTTCGCATCTCAAGCTGGTCCCTGAAACAAAACAGTTGCGCGAACAAATGCGCGCGAAATGCTCGGAGATCGCCGGCCGTCTAGACAAATCACGTCCGCTTGGCAAGGAAGAAATGGAAACGGTGGCCCGGGCAGTGCTAGCCGAAATGCAACTTGGCGAGGGGTATCTGGGCTGGACGATGGTCGTTTTGGCCACCGAATTCTGGAAGGATCAAGTTGCCGGAATACCCCCGTCGCGACGCCTATTCTTACTGCCTCATTGCCCGAAACATGCCGAAGGCTGTCCCGCTGACTACGACGAATTCGGGCTGGAGTGTCGTAAATGTGGCGCCTGTAGCATTGCGGATTTCCGCACGGTTGCCGAGGAGATGGGGTACAAAGTTTTGGTGGCTGAAGGGTCGCCAATTGTCTTGAAGATTATTGTCAGTGGTTACGTCGACGCAATCGTTGGCGTTGCATGTTTGAATGTTCTAGAGAAAGCCATCGACAAAATCTTGCTGTCTGGAATTCCTTGTCTCGCGGTGCCGCTATTGTCAAGCGATTGCCGAAATACCTCAGTAGACGAGGACTGGGTGGATCAGATGATTCGCATCCAGCAGGAGCAGCCGACACAACAAACTCGATCGTACGTTCACTTAATGCGTGCCGCGTCGAACATGTTTGGCGCGGATGAATTGGAACGACTTGCCCCTCGTCTTCGCGGTGGTGCTCGCTTAAAAGATATTACAAGCAGCGGTGGAACGCTCGATCCCATCGCGGGAACCGAGCTAATCGCTTACGATTTTCTGTCTAAAGGAGGTAAGCATTCGCGTCCATTCATTACTTTGGCAGTGTACGACGCGCTGACTGGCGGGCACGGAACTAGCGGGGACGGCGCAGCAGCAGTAGCCAACTTCTCGGTTTCGGTCCGGCGCACCTCCATGTCGATCGAGACTTTCCATAAGGCCTCATTGGTTCACGACGACATCGAAGACGACGATCAGTTTCGCTATGGCCAGCAAACGATTCATCGCCGTTTCGGTTTGCCGACCGCGATCAACGTTGGTGACTATCTAATAGGATTGGGTTATCGCTTGGTTAGTCGTGAGACGGCCTCGCTCGGCGCCGATGTAGTAGCCGATTTGTTGGATTGTCTGGCCGACGCGCACTTGCGATTATCGGAAGGGCAGGGTGCAGAATTATTGTGGAGGGATGCGCGAGACAAGCGTCTGAAGCCCATTGATGCCCTGAAAATCTATGCCCTGAAGACCGCGCCAGCGTTTGAGGCCGCCTTGCTGTGCGGCATTCGTTTGGCGCGTCCAGTGGGGGAATATGCTGAGCCCATTAAGCAGTTCGCGCGAAATTTAGGAGTTTCCTTTCAAATCCTCAACGATCTGCAAGATTGGCAAGGGGATGACCATAATAAACTAAAATCGGGTTTAGATACGTTGGGTGGTCGACCGACCGTGTTATGGGCGCTGGCGCTGGAAACCCTGTCGACTGCAGGCCAAACAGAGTTATTGGCACTGGTTAATGATCGCGAAACGCCCCAGTCTGATCGCATTACGCAAGTCCGCCGCTTGTATCAAGAAGCCGGTGTATTTGAAAAAGCTCACCGGTTAGTCGACAAGCACCAGGAACGTGCTGAAGCCATCGCGGACGAAATGCAACCGGAAGAACTACGTCGCCTGCTTTATTACTTAATCGATACTGTGTTGGAACGCCCCGCCGAACAACCCCAGCACTTGGTTTTGACCAACCTTTCCCTAACCGCACCTGCGATTGCCGCGGTTTAGTACGCAGGAGCGACGGGATGGAACCGGTGAAACCAAAGCCACGCTCCACCCCCGAATTGCAGGCCTTGATTGGCCTGTTCTATCGCGACCCTCACGCGCTCGGACACTTCGACGAGGTTGCGGACGACGCGCTGCCGACCGTCGCTCGTAAACTGTTGGCCCACGACCAGCATATGACGGTCACGGTCGAGGACTTCCATCGTTGTCCCGTTTCGGTTGAGGTGATCGAAACGAAAATCAACGTGACGCATTATTCGCGCAAGATCATCTTGCGGAGGCAATCGGACCGGCAGGTCGTCTTGTTTGG
>JANNPR010000310.1:0-1964 GCA_031400345.1 Planctomycetota bacterium
TAACAACTGGAGTCAGACTGGTGTCTCCCGCTTGAAGCCTAGGTCACAATTCGCGACTGGCAAATTCGGCACGACCAAAAAAAATCCCCTCGGTGCAAAGTACACCGAGGGGACCCATGTTTGGAATCCGCAGACCAACTCGTTTAGCTGGCTCCGGTTGAACCAATCTTGTCAGCAACGTTGGTGAATACCGCATTCGATTGCGTACCGATCGCCTGAATTGCGGTGAGGCAGACAATTACAATAAGTGCCAGCATCACGGCGTATTCAACCGCTGTGGGCCCATCTTCCGATACGAGGAAACGTTGTACTTTCTTCGCGAGACTCATCATGACTACTCCAGTTTCTGTGGATGTCCCAGCGACATGCTGGGAAATTGGCATCCACACGATAAGGTAAAGTTTCGAACTGCGCAAAATGCCTTACCATATCCGCGGCTGGCCAAACACCGTTTCCCCTCAGTGCGAAGTACACCGAGAGGAACGTTGCTTGGGCATCCGCAGACGAACTGGATTAGCTGGCTCCGGTTGAGCCGATCTTAGCGGCAACGTTGCTGAATACGGCGTTTGACTGGGTACCAATCGCCTGAATTGCGGTGAGGCAGACGATCACGATTAGTGCCAGCATCACGGCGTACTCAACCGCTGTGGGCCCATCTTCTGATACGATGAAACGTTGGACTTTCTTCGCGAGATTCATCATGACTCCTCCAGTTTCTGTGGATGTCCCAGCGACATGCTGGAAAAGTGGCGTCCACACGACAAGGTTATAGTTTCGAACTGCGCAAAACGCCTTACCGTATGCGCGGTTGGCCCGCGCAACGTTTTGCGCGGCCTAAATAAAACCAACACCTGCCTCGTCACCTCGGAATTGTCCAGGAAACTTTGGAAGAGCAACGGCAAACACCGCACCCGTCCTAACATCCCTTCGGTAGCTAGGCTACCGTATGCAAATTCGCACACGGCCCTTGGCTTTGCGTCCCGGCATTACTACCGGTTTGCCTTTTCGAGGAAGTGAGGCTGCAGGCTTTCCGGCTAAAGCTTTTCCAGATCGGAATTACCGCGAACGCGGATTTGACCTTAAGAAAAAACTTGCGTACCGGAAAGAGCTTGATGAGTTCCTCATCACTCTCATAAGCAAACCTATGTCAGTTTTGCTTCGTGTCAAATCGAGAGCTTTAGAAATTCTGCTCTTTTTCCGGAAGGTTTAAGGAAAGTCACTTGCTTAAAGAAAGTGCGGGCGAGAGGAGTTGAACCTCCACGACCTTTCGGCCACAAGAACCTGAATCTTGCGCGTCTGCCAATTCCGCCACGCCCGCAATGCATCCGCAGTCCTAATTTAGAAGTCACAAAGTTCCTAGGCCACCGATGATAGACGCTCGCAAGGGCCAAAAAAAGGGGCCCAGGGAGCGTCGCAGTGAATCGGTCCTTCCTAACGGTCCTTCCGCCAAATCCCACTAGTACCGAGCTAACGATGAATCTACTTGAATCGACCAAGCATCGATGCCACCGGTCATGTTCTGAGCATGCGGGAACCCATTCTTTCGCATCCAGCTGACGACACGCAGACTCCTTCCCCCATGATGACAATGCACCACAATCTGACCTTCACGAAACGCTTCTAGCTCGGATATCCGTTGCGATATCTCAGCCATTGGAATCCATATCGAGCCGACAATCCGCACCAACTGATATTCATCCGGTTCGCGGCAATCCAGAAGCAGGAACCTCTCACCACATTTCTGCAGATCGTGGACCGAGACTACGTCAATTTCAATGGGAGGGGATGTTTCTAAATTCGTCATTTGGGTAACTCGGCGGCTAATGGAATAATCAGTCGGCAGTCGGCAGTCGGCAGTCGGCAGTCGGCAGGGAAGATTAAGTTCATCTCGACGTAATATGGTATGAAAACCCGATGACTTTTTGCAGTCATGGCTGAGACATTTTCCACTGCCAACTGCCAAC
>JANNPR010000431.1:0-2872 GCA_031400345.1 Planctomycetota bacterium
GGGGCGTACGCTGGAGGGTCAACGACTCGGTCATTTCCAACTTGAGGAGTTCGTGGGCGGCGGTGGTATGGGCTCGGTCTATCGAGCAAACGATCTGACGCTGGGTCGCAATGTGGCTCTCAAAGTGGTTTCGCGAGAGCACACGGACGATGACACATTGCGGCGTTTTCGCAATGAAGCGCAGAGTGCCGCTCGCCTGGACCATCCGAATATTGCCCGGGTTTACTTTGTCGGTGAAGACAAGGGTTGGAGCTACATCGTCTTTGAATTTATTGAAGGCGTTAACATCCGCGACCTTGTAGAGCACCGCGGTTCTTTGCCCCTGGACGAGGCGATTAGCTACACGCTCGATATCGCGGAGGCGATAGATCATGCCTCTAAACGTGATGTCATTCACCGAGACATCAAGCCATCCAATATTCTGATCACGCCCGATGGTCGAGCCAAACTGGTAGACATGGGTTTGGCCCGACTCCATCAAGTGGAAGCACCATCGAATGATTTGACTGCTCCCGGGGTCACGCTGGGCACCTTCGATTACATTTCACCCGAACAGGCGCGGGACCCGCGTATTGCCGATGTACGCAGCGATATGTACTCGCTGGGATGCACCTTGTATTTCATGTTGACTGGGTTGCCCCCGTTTCCAGAAGGAACGGTACTGCAGAAGCTTTTAAGCCACAGCAGTGATCCTCCGCCTGATCCCCGCGCGTACCGCCCCGATTTGCCCGAGGAGATTTCCGCACTGCTTGCCAAGCAACTTGCGAAACAGCCCGGGCAACGTTTTCAGGAGCCGCGTGAACTGATCGCGACCTTGCTGATGGTGGCTCATGAGCAGGGATTGCCCGTCGCCAATCGCAGCAGCGCCGTCTGGGTTGCGCCTGCCAAGCCCGTGACCCCGTGGTTCGAACGGCACGCAGCGTGGGCATTTCCGTCGCTGCTGCTGCTAGGAATCGTGGTTCTTTTGGAAGTCTTATCCCCGAAAGGCGCGCCCATCGTTCGCGACGAAACGCGTCCGATGTGGCAAGAGGCTCAGGCACCGGACGAAGCTGGTTCGGGCCCGACTAGCCGTACGGCTACAAGTCTAGTCAACGAAATGACTCGAAGTACCGCTACGTCTCAGTCATCGGTAGCGAATGGCGTAGACGGTCCTATGGTCGAGTCTCCTGTATCGGTGGGCGCGACTGGAGATTCGACGCGAGGGACTGCTAGTTCCAGTCCTCCCACGCCCGCGACCGGCGATAACCCAGATCCGGGCTCGGACGGACGCTCGAGCGATCCTTCACGCCGCAAAGCGCCGATCGATTCCGCCGGTAAACGCGCCGCAGAGAAAGCAAAAGATGCTGGCGAACCGGCTAGAGAGGAACGAAGCTCCGTTGCGGAACCCGCTCGCCCCCCTGTAGATTTGTCAGAACGACCAATTCGGCGGCTGATTGTGGGAGCGAGTGATACGGTCGCCACGGCCGACTCGAAAGTAGTCGCCAGCCTGGCGGCGGCTTGCCGGGAGCTAGGCAGCCTGCCGGAGGTGGAGACGATTGAAGTGCTCTCCGATGAAATCTTGGAAGAGACTCTCAACGTACGCTCGAAGCGACCGTTGACTATCAAAGCCGGCGATGGAGTTCAGCCGTCAATTGTCTTCCGTCCAAAGTCTACGCCCGCACCCGGGCAACAACAGATGATCCAGGTGTTGGGGGGCGAGCTTACCTTGCAAGGCCTGCATTGTCGTCTGGAGTTTTCCACTGGCTCGGCAGACGGTTGGTCTTTGTTTCAACTTGAGTTGGTCAATCAAATTCACCTGCGCGACTGTTCCTTGACGATCGATAATCACGACGAGCGGTACGCGGCTGCGTTCTTTTCGGTATCCGGATCTCGATTGACCGCGATGATGATGCCCTCCGCCCCAGCCACAGCGCCAACTGGACCGGAGATTGACATACAAAGCTGTATCGCGCGAGGGCAGGCTACATTGGTTAGATCCACAGACGGTCTGCCATTGCGTTTGACCTGGCGGCAGGGTTTGTTTGCTTCCACCGAGCATGTGCTGGTGGCTCGCGGCGCAGCGGACCGCGTGAATGTTAGCCGTATCGATGTGGAGATGAGAAACGTGATGATACGTGCCGATCGTGGGTTCTCGGTGTTAGAAGCGAATGAGATGGCTCCCTATCAGCATGTAGCGGTATTCGATCTTCACAATTGCGTAGTACTGCATGACGAGAACGTTTCCCTGTTTGAGCAGCTGGGGGCCGAGAGTTTAGAGATGGCCCGCCGCAATTTCGAAATTCGCGGACAAGATAACTGCTTCCCCACAACCCGTAAGCTGTGGAATGTGCAGACGCGAAGCGATGGCGGGAAGGAGTACAACTGGGAATCTCGGGTCGATGAACGTTGGTGCGCCGAGCGGTTGGCGACGCAGAATCTATTATGGGAAGTTGCTCGACCAGATAATCGTGCGGTTCATCAACATCAACCTCTGGATTATCTACTGGCAGACCGCGATCGAGAAACCTACGGGTTTCAGATCGCTAAGCTAACGCGCGGCTCGAAGAAGAAGCCTCCTGGCCGTCGCCCGCCGCGGCGGGAACGCTAGTGGATCGCTGGCTCGGAGGCCATTCCGGAATCGGCGGTAGCTCAGCGATCTGAAACCCGTAGGTTACTCGATCGCGTTCTGCCAGTAGATAATCCTGAGGTTGATGTTGATGAACCGCACGATTATCTGGTCGAGCAACTTCCCATAATAGATTCTGCGTCGCCAACCGCTCGGCGTACCAAGGTTCATTGACCCGAGATTCCCAGTTGTACTCCTTCCCGCCATCGCTTCGCGTCTGCACATTCCACAGCTTACGGGTTGTGGGGAAGCAGTTATCTTGTCCGC
>JANNPR010000433.1:0-1877 GCA_031400345.1 Planctomycetota bacterium
CACGTAGTGTGCCTACTACATCCAAAAGTATCCGATCTAGAGTGAGCCTGTTGTGAGTTTTCTGAAGTACATCAAGACAGCCTTCGCCAACCGCTGGAACTTGTTGGCATTCTTGAGCAGTATGGGCTTCGCGGCGGTCAGTGGACAGTTCGATGTTATCGCGCCATTGGTGTTTGCGACTGAAGTGGCATATCTGGGACTGCTGGGCACGCATCCCAAGTTCCAGAAGTACGTTGATGCTCATGAAGCAGCATTGCAGCGCCATAGTAGTTCGCAAACGGCCAGCCAGTCACTGCGGCAAATCATGAAGGTTCTTCCGCATACGGCTTTATCACGCTTCGAGAAACTACGAGCTCGATGCTTGGAGCTACGTCAAATTGCCAGTGACCTTCGCCACACCGGCCCGGAGGCGGATGGATTACCGCTGGATTCGATCCAGTTGGCCAGCCTAGACCGACTACTCTGGATCTTCTTACGTTTACTGTTTACGCAGTTTTCTTTAGCGAAATTTCTCGAGCGCACCAGTCTGGATCGAATACAAACCGACGTTGATGAAGTTCAGAAGCGTTTACAAAAACTTCCGGCGGGCGATCCATCGGAACATGCTCAGAAGATCCGCCACACTTTGGAAGACAATCTAAAAACATGTCAGGATCGGCTTGCCAATTATGAAAAGGCTCAGGCCAATCACGAATTGGTCTGTCTGGAAATCGATCGCTTGGAGAACAAAATCAAATCCGTGGCGGAACTTGCGATCAATCGCCAAGAGCCGGATTTCATATCAAGCCAAGTCGACCAGGTGGCGACTAGCATGGTGGAAACAGAAAAGACGATGAACGACCTTCAGTTCGCTACGGGCCTTGGCCCAATGGACGAAGAGGTACCCGAACTCGTTCGTCAGCCTCCGGTACAATTTGTTCGGCAATAGGGTGTTTGTCACTTGTCATTTGTCATTTGTCACTTGTCACTTGTCCTTACCACGTTGCGAAGGACAAGGGGCATCGTGAAACGCTATCAACCTAGTCCGTACGAGGCGCCAAAACCGTTATAGTTGACAGACCAGTAATGTCGTTTACGTTCTCGCTGAACGAATAACCGGAACCTCGTTTGTTGGCTGGTCGTTATTCGCTTTCTTGTTTTTTGCCGTTCTTGCCGCGTTTTTATTCATTTCGTCGAATATTTACCAAGGCGTGTGGCAAGCAATCGCGAGGGAATGGCCATAGACGGTTTGCTTGTTTTGGTAGAAAGATATTTCTTCAGAAATTAGTACGCGCTGGATGTCTGCCTAGAAGCTTCGACGATTAACTTCAGAGCATCCCGCGGGGTAGTATCGCCGAAGCAACTAACAACAAGTGACAAGTGACAAGTGACAAATGACAAATGACAAATCATCGATGTATCCCCAGATACGCCTTGCGGACTTCGTCGCTAGCCGCCAGTTCTGCGGCATCGCCCTGCATGTGAATCATGCCGACCTCCAAGACGTAAGCTCGTTTGGCCAGTTGCAGTGCCATTCGAGCGTTTTGCTCGACGAGCAAGATGGTGGTGCCTTTTTGGTTGATTTCGCGGATGACCTGAAAAATGGTCTGCACAATTTGAGGAGCCAATCCTAGCGAAGGTTCATCCAACAACAGCAGCTTGGGCCGGGCTAACAAGGCCCGAGCGATGGCTAGCATTTGTTGCTCGCCACCGGAAAGAGTTCCTGCTTGTTGTTTCAGTCGATCTCGAATGCGGGGAAACAACTCCAAGGCCCGTTCTCGGTCCTGCTGGACTTGATCATGATCGCTTCGAGCGAAGGCGCCAAGCTGAAGGTTTTCCTCTACGGTGAGGTTCGCGAAGATGCCTCGACCTTCTGGGACCTGAACTACTCCCAGCCG
>JANNPR010000472.1:0-2024 GCA_031400345.1 Planctomycetota bacterium
CGTTGGCCCGGGAACAAATTCCAGCGATTCATGGTTTTTCGCGAACGCGGGAATTGGTTGACTAGGAATGGGCATGATTTTGTCACGGACAGGCTGTCATAAGATCGCGTGCATTTATGTTGAATCAAGTCAAGCGTCGGGTCGTCATCACTGGCCTGGGACTTATCAGCCCTTTAGGTAATTCTCCACATGACCTGTGGGAGGCTTTGTCGAAAGCCCAGTCAGGAATCGCCCGGTTAACATCGGTCCCAGCGGACGAATACTCGTGCCCGTTCGGTGGAGAAGCCCGTAGGTTTACAGGGCGAATCGATGATTTCGGTCCGCTGGAAGGCGATCTGAAAAAGACCATCCGCAAGGGGCTGAAGCTAATGTGCCGCGAAATTGAAATGGGCGTAGCAGCGGCCCAAATGGCACTGCATGATTCTGGACTCAGGGTTGGTTTATATGACCCGGAACGCACCGGCGTTTCCTACGGGTCTGACTACATCATGACTCCGCCCGAAGAGTTCATCGACGCCGTACGTGTCTGCCGTGAAAACAGCCCTTCGTTCGATTTTGATCGCTGGGGTCCCCAGGGCATGTCAAAGATTGCACCGTTGTGGCTACTCAAGTATTTGCCCAACATGCCCGCCAGCCACATCGCCATCTATAACGATTTCCGCGGACCCAGCAACTCGATCACGCAACGAGAAGCGTCGAGTCATTTAGCAATTGGCGAGGACTATGCCACGATCGTACGCGGACATTCTGATGTGATGATCGCGGGTGCGACGGGCACTCGAGTTCATTGCGTGCGCACGATACATATCACGTTGCAGGAGCAAATTGCTCAGGGCGAAGACCCGGAAAAGCTCTCTCGACCATTCGATTTGAATCGGACAGGCATGGTTTTAGGCGAAGGAGCCGGCGCCTTGGTCTTAGAAGAGCTTGAATCGGCGCGCAGTCGCGGCGCCACCATTTTGGCCGAGATTGTCGGCCACGGCTCCTCCTCAGCTGCGAACGGGATGGGAGTTGCCGACTGTCGCACGTCCATTCGCAACGCGTTGGCCCAAGCTCTACGGTCATCTGGATGGACCGTGGCTGACGTCGGCCACGTGGATGCACACGGCCTAGCCACCACGAAGATCGATAAGGAAGAGGCCGCGGCCATAGCGGATGTATTCGGGTCTCGATCTGAGTCGATACCCGTCACGGCCGCCAAGAGCTATTTCGGAAACCTTGGAGCCGGCAGCGGCAGCGTGGAATTAATAGGAAATATTTTGTCACTTCTACGCGGCGAATTGTTTCGTACTCTAAATTACCAGACTCGCGATCCAGAGTGCCCGGTGGCTGTTGTTCATGAAGCTGGAATGCCAGCTGGAAAGGGCTTTATCGGGATCAATGTAACACCGCAGGGGCAAGCCAGTACAATCGCCGTTCGTCGATTTGAATAAGTCGGCAGTCGGCCCAACTGTTTATCGTTCTTCGATCGGCAGCCAAGTCTGATTAGCGGGCCCGGTATATCGAGATCGCGGCCTAATCAACCGATTATTGTCGTGCTGTTCGACAACGTGGGCACACCAGCCTGTGATGCGACTTATTACAAACAGCGGTGTGTACAGCTCAACCGGCAGTCCTAGGTAGTGGTAGATTCGTGCGCTGGGCCAATCCAAGTTGGGGGGCAGTCCCTTTTCTTGAGAAACTATTCGCTCAATGATATCCGCGGTTCTTTCCATGTCCTCGGCTTTCGCCTCACGTGCCAATGCCGAACATAGCGGCTTGAGATATTTAGCCCTCACGTCACCAGTTTTGTAAACGCGATGTCCGAAACCCATGATTCGCACCTTTCGACTTAATGCGCTACGCACCCACACTTCTGCTTGGTCCGGAGATCCAACTTGTCGAAGTACCTCTAGGACTCTTTCATTGGCGCCTCCATGCAATGGACCCTTGAGTGCGCCGATTGCCGCGGTAATCGCCGAGTGCATATCGGCCAGTGTGGAGCTGACGACTCGAGCAGCAAAGGTCGAGGCGTTAAATTCGTG
>JANNPR010000482.1:0-13365 GCA_031400345.1 Planctomycetota bacterium
CGTCGAACCCAATAAAAGAGAACAGGTAAAAAAAGATCGATAACTTCATCCGCCACAAGAATCCCACCCAGTACGGGTGCGGCCATGGGTCGAATAATTTCGGCCCCGACGCCATCGGCCCATAACATCGGCGCTAGACCAATGATCGTGGTTGCTTCCGTTAGAAGTTTGGGCCGCAAGCGGTTGACGGCACCGCTGAGCACAGCCTCGCGAACTTGCGCCAAACTCATATTCACCAAACCACCGGCCTGGTCAATCGCCTGCCGCAGATAGACCAGCATGATCACGCCGGTGGCCGTTGCCATTCCAAAGCAGGCGACGTATCCCATAGTAACCGTGATCGAAAGCTTAAAGCCCAGCAGCCACTGGAAGAGTAAACCTCCTGCCAGTGCACCGGGTACGGCAAGCATCATCAAAAAAGCGTCCGCGAGATCGTGATAAGTCGCCCACAACAGTACGAAAATCAACAGCAATACCAGCGGCGCCACCACCGATAGCGTTTGCTTGTAATGTTGCCAGTGCTCGAAACGTCCCGTCCATTCCAGATACACTCCGGGTGGGAGCGACACTTGTTCAGCGATTACCTGCTTGGCTTCTGCCACGAAATCGAGTGCATCGCGATCACGAACGTCTAACCGTACATAGTTGCGCAGAAGGCCATTCTCGCCCTTGATTGCTGCAGGACCTTCCCGAGTACCAATCGTGGCTACTTGCTCGAGTGCGACTGTAGAGGTGGAGGGTGGCGAAGCGTAATTAAGGGCGAGGCTGGATTCCTCGCGTGCGCGTCGGGTTAATGATGTTAGAGGGACCGATCCGTCCGATTCGCCCACGTCCACTTGCGCTACGTTCGTGACGCCTTCGGCCAGTAAGGGGCGTTGATATACGGGTATCGGGATGCGGCGCAGTGACTGCTCATCTTCTCGCCACATGCGGGGAAACCGTACTCGTATCGCGTGTCGCTCGCGACCTGCGGCAAGCGATCCCACCACCTTGCCTCCGCTTGCGACTTCGACGATGTCTTGGGCATCGGCTACATTTACTTTTAGCTCAGCCGCGCGCTCCCGATCGATTCGCACTTGCAAATACGCTTTGCCTCGAACCGGGTCTGCGATCACATTCGTAGCCCCTCGAATCTCTTTCAGTGCCAAGGCAATTTGTTCGCTGACTTCTACCACGTCCTGCTGAGATTGGCCAAGTACGCGTACCCCCACGAGCGTATCCACGCCGGTGTTCAACATATCGACACGATTCTGAATCGGACGTGTCCAAACGTTGACCCAGCCGGGCATCTGTACGGCCAAATCCATTTCTCCGCCGAACGATCCTAGGTCTTCACGACGGACTCGCCACAGAACCAACTGCTCGGAGAATTCCGCTGCCAACTGCTGTTGGAGCGAGTCCACCACCGGAATCGGATCCACGTCCGGTGGCGGTAGCGTGCTGTGGTGACGATCCGCTTTGGCCTGAGCAGGAGCGGCCTGAGCAGGTACAGCCTGAGTTGCAGTGCCCTTCAAGCGATACTTGCGCAGTTTGGCGAAGGCGGTGGCAACTTCCTCTCGTTTGATTGGCAACTGCTGCAACAGTTCTGCAAGTACTAAGTGCGTCCAGGTTGCTCCCGCACGCAGTACGTACTCGGAATTCAGTCGGCGAGTATGAGCCTTCCATAGCGAATGGTACGTCCGATACGGGTCGCGTGGTGGAGCCACCTCACTGGCTGCGAGTTCGCGAGTAAACTCCCTATTTCGATGATAACCGTATTCACGCATTAGCGCATCGAATCGCGGGAGCTGGTGGCTGACGCAGTTGTCGACCAAAGTATGAACGGCAGTCACATCGGTGGGGCGATCCACCACGCCTGTGGTCACGAGTTCGTCAAGAACACGGTAGACAAGACTTCGGGCATCGGCATCAGCCAGTTTCCGTGTTGGCCAGAATTCTCTGGGCCGCAACATCACCATGGTTTCGATCATGTCAATCGGAGCTGGGTCGGTAGGAGTATCTGCTCGGCCGACCTTGCCCATGACCATGTCGACTTCTGGAAAGCGGCAGAGCATCATGTCGCGCGCTTTGAGGTCGTCGCCCGCCTGACTTATCGAAATGCGCGGAATGGTGATGGGCATATCCATAACTACGCCCTCGTCCAAGGGCGTGAGAAACTCGCTGCCCACGGGCGACATAAAACTGGCAAGAATCGCTATGCCTACCAAGCTGCTGATTGCCAAAACACGTCCGCGATTCGTTCGAGAGGCCAAGCCGCACGCCACGAGACCGGCAGCCAGGATTGCTCGCATCCACCACGAACTTCCCAAGGGAGCCACACCCAGAATGAACGTCACCCCCATAACCCAAAGCATTGCGGCTGGGCGATCGAGAAAGAAACTCAGCAAAGGTCGATAAACTTCGGTCAAGCTACGAACGAGCCAGCTTTCTTGTTCGGACCGCAATCGGCCTCTTACGAGCAATGAACATAACGCTGGTACCAATGTGATGGCTAAAACCGCTACTGCGAGAGCGGCAAATGACTTGGTAAAGGCCAGTGGCCGAAACATCTTGCCTTCTAAGCCAGTCAACCCGAAGACCGGCAAGAAAGATAACAACATGATCAGAACGGAGAAGAAAATCGGCCGCCCGACAGTCTGGCAGGCGCGAACAACATGTTCTCGAACATCCCCGCTGACGGGGGACGATCCAAATCGTTGCTGCAGCTGATGGACGACGTTCTCCGTCATCACGATTGATGAGTCGACCAGGACTCCAATCGATATGGTAAGTCCGGCCAGCGACATAATGTTGGTATCAATTTGCGCCAGGCCTAAATACCGTAAGCCCCACATTAGCACGAACGGCACCAGTGTTGCCAAAGGTAACGTTACGGCGATAACCAATGAGCTACGGAAATGCCGCATCACAAGTACGACGCAAATGGAAGCCGTGAGAATGGCTTCTAACAAGGCGCGTCGAACGGTTTTTACCGCTGCCCGGATCAGCGGCGTGCGCTCATAACCCACCACGATTCGTACACCCCTGGGAAGCCCAACCTGCAATCGCTCGATTTTTTCTCGCACGCGGTCAACTATCTCGACGGGATTTGCGCCGTAACGCATCATGACCACACCGCCGACAACTTCATTGCCATCCTTTTCGAACACGCCACGCCGTGGAGCAGGCCCTACAGAAACTCGTGCCACTTCACCAAGACGCGAAGCGCTTCCGTTATCCTTTGGGAATAGCAGACATTCCAGATCCATGGTTGCCCGCTGAGCTGTGAAATGGCCGTCGGCGCCGACACCCAGTCGGGCATCCGTTTGAACTACGTATTCCTGTCCTGCCTTGGCGATCACATGTCCGCCTACCGTGTAGTTGGCCCTCTGCAATGTGGTGAGAATATGCGAAAGACTTCCGTGGTTTGCGAGCAAACGTTGTGGGTCCACCTCGACGTGGTATTCGATCGCATATCCGCCCACTCCAGCAACTTCCGCCACACCTTCAACGGATGCGAGTTGCGGCCCGACATACCAATCCTGCAGGCCACGCATTGCTCCCAAGTCCAGTCCGGTTCCTTCAAGCGTGTACCAGAGAATTTGTCCGGTGGCAGGAGCCTCTGGTGCCAGGCGGGGCGTGACGCTGGGTGGAAGACTGATAGCCGCTCGGCTCACATGCTCGTCCACTCGTCTTCGAGCGGTGGCGACGTCGACTGCCTCGGTGAACACCACATGGATCATCGAAAAATTGACGTCGCTCGAAGTCCGCACCACACGTACATCCTGCACACCTTGGAGCGCTAGCGATAAAGGGTGCGTGATTTGGTCTTCAATTTCTTGAGGACTGTGGCCAAGCCAATCTGTAAAGACAATGACCTGGTTCTCGGATAGATCAGGTATGGCGTCGATGGGGGTGTCCAAGGCCGCGTAACTGCCAAACAGAGCCAGCAGAATGGCTCCGGCAATGACCCACCACCGATGTCGAACGGACAGAGCAATGATACGTTCAATCATGGCGGGGACCGTGAACGGCTTTCTTCCAGTGCCGCGCGGCATCCCTCACAGCAGATGAATACGCGTTTTCCGTTCGCCATTACGCTCACCGGTTCGCCCATCGAGCCCAACGTCAACTTTGTGACGGGACATACTTGCTGCTTTTCAGCTGCCGCACGATCTTCAGACACCATTTCGAATTTGGCTAAGAGCTCTCTTACGGTGGGCTTCTTTTTTACCGGCCGAGAAGCTTTTGAAGTGGCGATGTCTGGTTCCGAAGTCTTGCTGGCTAAAGAACCAGAACCAAAATAGGTCGAACGCACGTTGGCATTTAATCGCGTTTCTGCGTCGATTAGAAATGCCCCGGCCGAAGCGACTTTCTGACCAGGCTGTAATCCATCTAAGACGGGAAAAAATTCGCCAATTCTGGCTCCAAGTACCACCGGTACGGCATCGAACATCCCAGGGGCGGATTCTACAAATACGAGTTTCGAGTCCCCCGTGTCGACGACTGCCATCTGGGGAACCGCCAGAAGCTTCCCCGAGGTTGCAAGTGATCGGTAGGGTTCCATGGCCACGGCCTGGCGCTGATACGTAAGCCTCACCAGCGACCCCACTAGTGGACCTCGTTCATCGCCGACAATTCGAAACTGGGCCGCGAAAGACTCGTGGTGAGTGGTTCGTAGCGACGCAACGATGGCAAGCCAAGGTGTTGTCTCGGGCGAGTCCACCAGGGAGACTTGCGCCATCTGCCCAATGTCTAAAAGACGTCGGTCGCTCGGAGCTACTGTTAATTGGATGAATAGCTCCTCAACCACGGGCTTCGATCCAGTCTGCGTAGGTACAGCCTTAACCTCTCCAATGGCACTCAGAGACTGATGCAACTCTCGGAATTCCAACGCCTCTGTGCGGATACCCGCCAGTTGAATGCGCTGAGGGCTAAGTTGCATGCGCGCCGTCACGCCCTCTGGAAGTAGCATTGCCTCCCCTTTTTGGCGTCGGACTAGAGGCATGAAGCATACGGGACATCGATCGGGCCAATTCGACAACGCGCCGGGGCACATCGGGCAAAAGAACTCGGTGTCTGGTGAGACTGTCAATGCTTGCGGCGTTTCACCAGAGACAAACGACAACCAACGTTGAGCATAGGTTGTGATGATTTCCCATTGCCCAACCACCGTTGCCGTTATGAATAGAACCATAAAAAAGCGCATTCGGACTCGTATCATCCGCCACAGGCCGCTGGCAGAGGTTCCCAGCAACGTGCCAGGCTTGCTGTGCTGGGGCAGCTTCTCCTCGGCATCTCCGATCTTGGGAGAGGTGAGAGATGCTCCGTTAGAAAGTGACTTCATGGCCATGCGAATAAATCTGTTAACGGGACAACCCTACCTCAGGCGGAATCGTTAGGTCGGTGGTGTCGCAGGTGGCGAAGCTGGCTGCGGATCGGGCATGACATGATCCCAATGCGAAATCATAGCCAAGTCTTCTTCTCGAAATACCAATAATGGGTCAATACCAACCAACACAAAGCGTACTCTCTCGGGTCCGGTGGAGTTTGACCACTGGAGCTCAACGACAAACATTCGGCCGGTATCCGTGGGACGTTCACCGAGGATCTTAAAGGATGTCAGCTTGGCATCAGGCCGTTCGTGCGTATCGATTACCAGTAACTCCGGTAAATCCGTTCGTAAGTCGGTTTGTACCGTTCCGGTTACGCGTTCCGTCAGGACGACCCTTAACGCAGTCATCGCCAATGTCGGTGTGGGTATGAATCGCAGCGGGTCAGCCTGGGGTTTCGCGCACCCGGATGAGCCGATCCAAAGCAATAGGCAACATCCCAACGATGCACAAAATGTGCGAACGGCTGAGGCAGTATCAAGCGACACACACATGGATGCGTTCCCGCCTTCCCGCAATTGCAATTAGTCAGTCAGCTGAACTGCCTCACCTCCGGCACGTGTGCCAACTCCACGCCAGATCGTCAAATCCACTGAGTCGGTCGCAAAGCGCACTGAACCGTCGCCCATCATCATGTTGACACCGCCAGGATGGCGGCTGCTTGGTGGAACTTGCATTGACATATTTGTCATGTTGTTTCCCGGAAATGGTATCCCAGCGCAGGAACGCGAATTCGGCCCGGAAACGTGGTTGTAAAGCGTGCAGCAGTTCTCACCCATTACCCAGCTATATCCCCATTTACTCGTCAGCGGAGTAGCCGTGGCCGGATTCAAGCTCGCGCAAGTAGTGAAAGTGTTGTTAAGAGATGTTTGATTTTGTATTACGAATAAATCGGTACGCGGGTTGGGTGTTCCTTGTCCACGCAATTTTTCGCTAAAGAATGCTGTGTTGCTCAAACCGTCGATGACATCGGCGGTGCGAATCTGGCTTAGAAAATAGAAAATGCCCGTCTGCGTTTCCGTAGGTGCGACATCGCCTGGACCCGCGGGGAGATCTCCTCGATCACACAACCAACCACCTTGATTCCCGACGTAATTATTCTGGGCATTCCAAATATCGGTCGGTTGTTGATCCGATGGGCAAAAAAACAGCGGTATTCGCGTACGGCATACGACAGCGTTTTCTCGGTTCACATTCTGAAAGGCTGGCATGAAATTGATGACCCCGGCCATACCGGGAGTTTCGGGGGCGAAGTTGAAATCAATCGTGTCCTGAAGATTGCGCTGCTCCAGAAATGGCAGAATCAACGCATGAAGCGACCACCGCGCATAAATGACGGCAGTTGAATACTTGGCACCCTTTCCAAACGGGAATGACTTATGAGTGTCATGATAATTATGAAGAGCCAATCCAAATTGCTTCAGATTGTTATTGCATTGAGTGCGACGGGCCGCTTCTCGCGCCGCTTGAACGGCTGGCAAAAGCAATGCGACTAGGATGCCAATGATGGCGATGACAACGAGCAACTCAACTAAGGTAAATCCGCGGTGTTTATGTGACATGTCTATGACTCCAAGGGAAAACGGTAAACAACCCGTCAGGAATAAAATGACTATTAATGCAATCGATGACTGTTGAAACCTGTACTCAACAGAAGAAACGCTTGACCCACCCGGCGTACGGTTACGAACAACGACCTGCGCAGACGACGTAATCGCGTGCACGCAATTATGAGTTTTAATGATCGAAATAGTTTGGGCCGTCGCGCAATTTCGTATTTCACGACAGCCATGAATTTGCTGTAAGAATTACTTTGAATTCGGCGCGTCCCGCAAGTAGCAATTCACTTCGAGATTGAATAAATCGAAGACTGCACGTGCGGTCGCCCTAATCAAGGATCGCTTGTGTTACCCGGCGCGTGGTGGCCGGAAAACAAGCGAAGCAAATTCGCACCATGGAGAGAAACAGAACCGATGGGGGAGACTCATGGATTCATGTAGCATGCTGGGAGGTATCGAGTGAAGTATCCCCTGTTCATGAGTTTGCTTGGGTTCCGCAGGTAAGGGTTGGTATGGCATTGAGCCCTGGTGGCACGAGCTTCCTGAACAAGGATGTTGGTGCTCAGAACGGTTTGAAGCCGGACCATCGAGTGAGCCACGTTCTAGTAAGTTTGATCCCACCACAGAGGATGGGCGTGCAAACGCAAACAGATAGTCCCCACATCCAGCCTGAGCATCCTGCTGCGACGAAAGAAGCGAGCACAGCAGAAATGCGATTACTGCCGAAAGGGAGAGTCGTAGATGTCGGCTCAAGGACATTGGAGATGAGATACCGTTGCACTTCTCAGGACACAACCACAATCAACATCAATTAATATACTTCGGCGGCGGCCATATCGACAAGTTCCAACTTGACTTAGCCACCCATTGCCGTCCAGACCGATTGCAGCGATCCGACGGATTCGTCCGATCGAAGGTAGAAAGGTAGGTTCGTCGCGGGATGACGGTCGAGCATGACGGTAGGTTACCCGCTGCCATGTTGGGCTGATGTCCAGCTTACCGGTGCATGAAGAAGGGCGATGAGGGGGACGCACCATTTCGCCCATTTATTGCCTTTTCTGAAAAGATGGTGAAGCCGGGGAGAATTTTCGTGTTGCCCGAAATCGACTTGGGAACTACTCTTGAATATTCGGGAGAGTTCGAATGACCGGATCCGCAGATGCGGTCGCTCAATCCTTCCGCATAACGCTGGGACCTGCCAAACCTTTGCCTCTGCAAACTCGATCTTTTCCAAGCTTTCTTCGCAACTTCCTGCGACGGGTGGCGTTTTCGCCTCAATAGCGATTTACGAGCAGTCTTATTCCTCGTATCTCCTACGACGCTTACTTTCTCGTCACCGGCTGATGTCAGTTCGCAGGCGCCGTCCCTCATTGCAAATCGTTAGATTGAGGTACTCGAGAAGCGAAGAACGCCGCGTGAAGGAATCGTGGCTGCCGGAGCAAGACCGGGTTGTCTCCCAGACGCTGGTTCGATTTCGGCTGAGTGGACGAGTTGTTACATGCCTTGAACTCGCAACCATACCTCGGCGAGAGTTTTCTGATTTCATCTTAAATGCACAAGGAATCATCTTCGGCGCACACGCAGAGTCGCCCGGACAAGGACCCATCGATCTTCGACGCGCGTAGCAAGCCAAGGAGAGTGAATTAAATGAGTCGCGGGCAGCAAATCATTCGATTAATTGCGGATCGGCAGGACTTGGACCAATTCCGCAAAAAGAACTGGATGGGTACCTTTCAGGAATACCTAGATCTTGTTCGCGAGACTCCCAAAGTTACTCGCAATGCGTTCCAACGTGTGTTTGACATGATCACCTCGTATGGATCGACCAACTACGAGGCGACCCGAGGTGAACAGCGAACGCACTATCACTTTTTTGACGATCCAGAAAACGAGGGGAGAGACGCTGTTTTCGGCTTGGACATGCCCCTCGAACAGCTCGTGAATGCGCTGAAAAGCGCTGCCCAGGGTTACGGAATCGAGAAACGCGTCCTGCTGTTACATGGTCCGGTCGGCAGTAGTAAAAGCACCATCGCACGGTTGCTGAAGAAAGGGCTGGAGCGCTATTCGACTCGTGACGATGGAGCGCTGTTTTCGCTCGGCTGGTTGGAACCGAACGGGGAAGACGTGGCTTGGTGTCCCATGCACGAGGAGCCGCTTCACTTGATCCCAGAGCGTTTCCGCGACGAAGTCTTCGGAAGGCTTAATGATGGGCGGAGCGAAGGTGATTTCCTTGTGCGAGTGGTCGGGGACCTATGCCCCTATTGCCGATTCCAATATACCGACCGATTAAGGAAATATGACGGCGATTGGACCCGCGCAGCACAGGACGTGCGTGCCAAGCGGACAATTCTCTCCGAGCAGGATCGCATCGGCATCGGCACGTTCCAGCCGAAAGACGAAAAGAACCAAGACTCGACGGAACTTACTGGAGACATTAACTATCGAAAAATCGCCGAGTACGGCAGCGATAGCGACCCCCGCGCTTTTAACTTTGATGGTGAGTTCAACGTAGCGAATCGGGGCATTATCGAGTTCATCGAGGTTCTAAAACTCGATGTTGCGTTCCTTTATGATCTGCTCGGCGCAAGCCAAGAACATAAAGTCAAACCCAAAAAGTTCGCACAAACCGATATCGACGAAGTCATTATCGGCCATACCAATGAACCGGAGTATCGGCGCCTGCAGAACAACGAGTTCATGGAGGCACTGCGCGACCGAACCGTTAGGATTGATATTCCATACGTCACACGTCTGTCCGACGAAATCAAGATTTATACCAAGGACTACAACCCTAAAAAGGTGAAGGGCAAGCACATCGCCCCCCATACCATCGAAATCGCCGCGATGTGGGCCGTGCTTTCGCGTTTGGAAGAGCCCAATAATGCAAGTTTGACGCTACTACAGAAATTGAAGTTGTACAACGGACGCACCCTTCCTGGATTTACCGAGGAGAATATCAAGGAGTTACAGGCTGAAGCGAAGAACGAAGGAATGCATGGCATCTCTCCTCGCTATGTCCAAGACAAGATTTCCAATGCGCTAGTCTCACATCCTGACGCTCGATCCATCAATCCGTTTATGGTGATGAACGAACTCGATGCTGGCCTGAAACATCATTCGCTGATAACCAGCGAAGAGCTGCGGGCTCGGTATCGAGACCTACTAAGTGTCGTCAAGGAAGAATATGAAAATATCGTGAAGAACGAAGTGCAGCGTGCTATTGCGGCAGACGATGACGCACTCAAACGCTTATGCGGCAATTACATCGACAGCGTCAAGGCCTATACCCAACGAGAAAAGGTGAAAAACAAATTCACCGGGCAGTATGAAGAGCCGGACGAGCGATTGATGAGGTCGATCGAAGAGAAAATCGATATCCCCGACAGCCGAAAAGACGATTTCCGCCGTGAAATCATGAACTATATCGGCGCACTGATGATCGATGGGAAGAGTTTCGACTACAAGTCGAACGAACGCCTCTACAAGGCATTGCAACTGAAGTTGTTCGAAGACCAAAAGGACTCGATCAAGCTAACAACCTTAATCTCGAACGTCGTAGATCAAGAAACACAGGCGAAGATCGACGTTGTGAAAAGCCGGCTGATCCGTGACCACGGCTACGACGAAGAAAGCGCCAGCGATGTATTGAATTATGTGGCCAGCATTTTTGCGCGGGGAGACGTGAAGCAGACGAAAAAATAATCAGACTCACGAGTGGGCAATCGGCATTTATTTTGCAGCTCCAGGGACTGGAGGCCGTGAACATTGGAACTCATCAGTTCACGGTGTTGGTAGAGAATCGCCATGAGCATGAAAATTGACCGCGATCAAACCCGATTCCGCACCATTGTGCGCGGCAAAATTCGGGAGAATCTTAAAAAGTACGTGACGCACGGCGAGTTGATTGGGCGTAAGGGAGGCGACTTAGTAAGCATCCCTGTACCACAACTTGACGTTCCACACTTCCGGTACGGACAAAATGGGTCCGGTGGCGTTGCTCAAGGAGAAGGCGAACGCGGCCAACCACTTGGCCGCGGCGAAGACGACGGAAACGGAAAAGGTCAGGCCGGCAGCGACCCAGGCGGGCATGTACTCGAGGTGGATATCACGCTTGCCGAATTGGCACAGATCCTTGGTGATGAACTGGAGCTACCGAGAATTCAACCCAAGGGCCGCGCCAATGTCACACAACAAAAGAACCGGTACAACAGCGTGCGGCGAGTAGGGCCGGAGTCTTTGCGGCACTTCAAGCGCACCTACGTTGAGGCGCTGCGGAGACAGATGACGGAAGGTGTCTACAATCCAAACCGTCCTCGGGTCATTCCGCTCAAAGAAGACCGTAGATATCGCTCCTGGGACTCTGTGCCACAACCGGAAGCGAGTGCGGTCATCATTTACATCATGGATGTATCCGGGTCGATGACGGATGACCAAAAGCAGATTGTTCGCACGGAGGCGTTTTGGATCGATACTTGGCTCAAAAGCCAATACAAAGGTTTGGAGCGCCGGTACATCATCCACGACGCGGCGGCAAAAGAGGTGGACGAGAACACTTTTTACCGCACTCGTGAGAGTGGCGGTACGCGGATTAGCTCTGCGTACAAAGTATGCACCGAACTCCTCGAAAAGTCCTTTCCGCCAGACGACTGGAATATCTACATCTTCCAATTCTCCGACGGCGATAATTGGGGCGAAGATAATAAGCTCGCTTTACAGATCCTGCGTGAACGATTGCTCCCGCGTGGAAACTTGTTCTGTTACGGACAGGTTGAAAGCCCGTACGGAAGCGGCGAATTTATCCGAGCCTTACAAGCCGCTTTCGGTAATGAACACGAAAAAATTGTTTTGTCGGAAATTGAGGACCGCGACGCCATCTACGATTCGATCAAGAAGTTCTTAGGAAAGGGCAAGTAAAACCCGTCCCTCCCTCCTTCGACCAAAAGCACAACGCCAAAACTGCATAGGAAACGACCCTCGATTCGGGAACACACCAACGCAAGTCTTTAAGCCGGAGCACGATCATGACCAGCTCCTATCACTCACAGATTCTGTCCCCCGAGCTGGTTGAGCAGCAGCGTAAGATTGAGGCTCGGGCGCGGGAGTACGGTCTCGATTTCTTTCCCACGATCTTCGAAGTCGTGGACGCCGAGCTGCTGAATGCCATTGCGGCATACGGTGGTTTTCCGACCCGTTATCCACACTGGCGATTCGGGATGGAGTACGAGAGCCTATCGAAAGGCTATTCCTACGGCTTACAAAAAATCTACGAAATGGTGATTAATAACAATCCGTGTTACGCCTATCTCTTGGCCAGCAATGCATTCACGGATCATAAACTAGTGATGGCCCACGTATACGGTCACTGCGATTTCTTCAAGAACAATGCCTGGTTTGGCCATACCAATCGCAAGATGCTCGATGAGATGGCCAACCACGGAAACCGCATCCGGCAATATATGGACCGTTTCGGCGTCGAGGAAGTCGAAAACTTTGTCGATTGTTGCCTGTGCATCGAAGACCTAATCGACATTCAAACTCCCCATATCAAGCGATTTGCGGATCGCAACCGCTATGAATTCCGCGAAGCCGCGGAGGACGAATCGGATGAGTCGCAAATCCATCGTTTCCAGTCCAAGGATTATATGGATCCATATATTAACCCGCCGGGAGCCTTGGAACGTGAGCGAGACGATCGACGAAAGCAAGCCGAGAAAAACAATTTCCCTCCCGAGTCCGTGCGAGATGTAATGTGGTTCTTGTTGGAGCATGCTCCACTTAAACCGTGGCAATCCGATGTGCTCGCGATCATCCGAGATGAGGCATACTACTTCGCACCCCAGGGTCAAACCAAAATCATGAATGAAGGTTGGGCGACGTATTGGCATTCGACAATCATGACCCGCCATGCGATGGATCCCAATGACCTGATTTGCTACGCCGATCATTGCTCCGGAACATTAGCTAGTTCACCGACACGTCTGAATCCCTACAAACTGGGAGTCGAACTGTTCCGGGACATTGAGGATCGATGGAACAAAGGCCGGTTTGGTCAGGCATACGACGATTGCGACGACATGCGAGAGCGGAAGATGTGGGATACCGGAGCCGGTCTGGGGCGACAAAAAATCTTCGAAGTTCGTCGTATCCACAATGACCTGACGTTTATTGATGAATTCTTGACTTTGGAATTCTGCCGAGAATACAAGCTGTTTTCGTTCGGCTTCAACCAAAGCAGTGGCTACTATGAAATTGAGAGCCGGGAGTTCAACCAAGTTAAGCAACGTCTGCTTTTTAGCCTGACCAATATGGGACGCCCAATCATTTATGTGCGCAGCGGAAATTACAAGAATCGGGGCGAATTATATCTCGAGCACCGCTTTAGTGGGCCCGAGCTAAAGGTAACTTATGCCAAAGATACGCTGGCCAACGTTTTC
>JANNPR010000491.1:0-7473 GCA_031400345.1 Planctomycetota bacterium
GCAGCGCCGGGAGCTTCGACGGACAAATCCCCGAAATCCCGCATCCAGGGCCACGCCTTCTGCTTTCATCGCGGCGACAAAAGTCTCTCGACTATGTCCTGCAACAGCGGTGCCCTGGTGCCAGAAACCCAGCTTATAGTACACGCTTTGGTACCCAAACGGATTGAGAGTTACAGGCCGGATGGTCCGAACCGCGTGGCATGCCTTCCGTAATATCTCTACGTTTGCGCGGCGTACATTATTTCGTTCATCCAGTTGAGCCACTTGGGGTACTAAGACGGCCGCCTGAAGTTCGCTCAAGGGAAAAGCGTCGTTGCCTCTCTCACAGTAGACTTTGGCTCGCTGCAAGATATCGTCTCTGCTGGTAAGGATCGCCCCGCCACGACCCGCCGAGAGTAGTTTACTTCCACCAAAACTCAAGACCCCCACGTCTCCCCAGCTACCGGCCAACCGGCCATCAATTACGGCTCCCACGGCTTGGCATGCATCTTCGACCAACCGCAATCCACGTCGATCTGCCAGTTCGCGCAGGCCGGGCATATCTGCCAGCGCCCCATGTAAATGGGAAACGATCACTGCCTTTGTGCGTGCACTGAGGGACGCCTCGACTTGTTCCGGAGTTAGTCGCCAACCGGACGGTTCGATGTCGACCAACACGGGAGTCGCTCCGACGCTTTCAATCGCTCGAAAGTTGCCCGCAAAGTCGTAGCCAGCTAGTACAACTTCGGCATCACTGTCGAGTGAAAGAGCGCGTAAGGCCAATTCGACAGCAAACGTGCCCGAACAGCAGAGCCATGCGTGAGGAACGCTGTGCAATTCGGCAAGCGACGCGGCCAGTCGTTCGCAGTTGGGACCGTGATAACGGCCCCACGATCCATCGGCCCACGCCTGATCGAGCGACTCACGCACGGCTGGATCGAGCAGGGGCCAAACAGGCGGGCCGTCGGGGAAGACAGCAGGTCCCCCATATAAAGCTAATCCTTCTAAACCTGGCACCATAGCCATATCCGTACGCCAGTCTATTTTCCAGCTTTGGCGTTCAGTTTCTCGTCCGGGATTCTAAGATCCTCCAGAATCTCGCCGTTCATCACGGTTCGCTCGATAATTCGAGCCACGTCTTTGGCTCTGACACCGCCGTACCATATGCCCTGTGGATAAATGACGACGGTCGGACCGAGCTCACATTGGTCTAAACAGCCGGCGGAATTGGCTCGCACCTGGGGATTAAGCCCGCGCTTTTTGACTTCTGTCTTGAACAAACTACGAAGCTCTTCGTTCCCCTTCGGATCACAACAACCTCGGGAATGCCCAGGCTCGCGATGATTGCAACATACGAAAATATGATGGGTAAACTTGGCCATTTGTTTTCACGCGTTGTTGAAGTGAAAGGACCACGCGTACAAAGGGTCCCGCGATGGGCATTCGTTCCGCGTCTTGCTTCAATGAATGTACCAAAAGGCTTAGTGCTACGGCACGCCTGACGGCCATTGATGCGGCAACCTTCGGCATGCCGGAGAATCTGTGTGGGATCGGTCGGATTCGTCCGATTCGTCCGATTCGAGTTTTTCGTCCAGCGGTGGCTGGAGGTCCCTTAACCCCGAATCTCGTAGTTCGGCCACGCCCTTCGACGCTCGTACCTCGCGTTATTAGGGACGTGCCACCCTGAACCTATTCCTACGCCGCCGCTGGCATCGATTCGATTTGGCCGTCGTAACAGGCGACGACCGTTATGCCGCAACGATTGGCCATGGCGACGACATCGGGTTCATCGATGAGAATAGTCTTTCCTGCCTCGACGGCCAGAACGCGGCCGCCAGCCTCGATCAAGGTCTGCAAAGTACCCAACCCAATCGTGGGCACGTCGAAGCGCATGTCTTGCTGGGGTTTGGCCACCTTGACTACCGTAAAACCACCGGATGGACAGAGAGTACCGGCACGGCGGATACATTCGTCGGTCCCTTCTACGGCCTCGACGGCGATCACTGCGCGGCCCTTGACCGCAACGCTCTGACCGATATCTAAGCGGCCGATCTCTTTGGCGAGTCGCCACCCGTATTCGATGTCTTTTCGTTCTGCGGCGGTGAGTTCACGCTTGCTAATGAGTCCGTGCTTCACGAGTAGCTCCGGGACAAGGTTCGTAGCGGGTCCCAGGATAATGCCATGACGACCAAACAACTCCACAATTTTGCCCAAAAGAGAATCATCGTTACAATCTCGAGCCCGGCTGATGAGGTGTGGATAAAAAGCAGCCAACGTGGTCAAGTCGGGCAAATTCTTCAGCCAGCGGCAACGTTGGAACAACATCACCTTTTGGATCTTCCCCGCCATGGTGGCGTGAGTCACACCGCGTCGATGGAAGAAGCGGATGATCGATCCCATCCTGCCGATACCTGCCTCGCCGTAATCGTCGCAGATATCTCGCAGTACCGGGTCCGCGTGTTGTTTCACGCCCAGGCAGACAACTTGGTGGCCTTGCCGTTTTAGCTCTATGGCTAAAACGATTGGGTATCGTCCCCAGCCGGCAATCAAGCCAATTCGCTGTCGACCAGGCAATGAGCATTCTGGCTTGTTCGACTCGTTTGATGCAGTCGTCCTTTTCTTTAAACCGGACTCCTCCGCTGAAGACTCAGGTGTCATATTCTCAGGCCGCCTCTTGCTGCGGTCGCGGCTTGTGCTGTCCGCCTAGGTCAGCCACTCGGTGCTCCAATGCTCGAAGTTGACGGCGCATTTCGGGAAGCCGAGTAAGGGCTGCCACGATGTGCATCTGGTCCCGTTCGAGTGTAGCTGGACTTCCGAAACATACGGATCCCTCAGGAACGTCTCGCATCACGCCACTTTGTGCTCCGAGTATCACCCGATCGGCGATATTAACATGGTCTTTAATTCCGACTTGCCCAGCCATGACGACATAATCGCCGGTCGTACAACTTCCAGCGATCCCCACTTGGGAACACAAAAGATTGTGCCGTCCGATTCGGCAGTTATGGGCAATTTGCACCTGGTTGTCGATCTTGGTCCCTTCTCCAATTCTCGTTGCAGAATAGGTACCTCGGTCGATCGTGGCGCAGGCACCAACCTCCACATCGCAGCCCAACTCAACGTTTCCCAATTGCGATGACAGTTGATGTTGGCCGTTGGTCGTGTGATAACCAAAACCGTAGGCGCCAATCACAGCATTTGCATGCACGATACAACGATCTCCAACGAACGTATCCTCATACAAGACCGCGTTGGGGAAAATGACGACATCTTGGCCCAATCGGCAACCGGCCATTACCCGCGCCCCCGCGTGGATCACGCAACGTTCGCCGACCACAACGTCATCGCCGATGAACGCATAGGGGTGAACCGTGGCATTCGCGGCGATCTGTGCGGAACTGCTAATGCAGGCTGCTGGACTTATACCCTGAGCCTGTGTCACTCGCGATGGGCGGAAATGACGGACGATTGTGGCGAACGCTTTATGAACATCCGCGACGCGAATGGTCGGCTTCCCGTCGAATTGGATCTTCAGGGGGACGATTGCCGCCGTCGCAGAAGAAGCAGCCAGTTGGGGTATGAACTTATGGCTATCGGCGAAGGTGATATCGCCGGGCCGCGCATCGCGAAGGATGGAAGCACCGGTGATCTCTACGTCGCAATCATCGACTTGCTGACCTTCAACAAGCCTGGCAAGTTCCTGAAGTCGAATGCCCATGTGCAGGAATCCTTTCCTGTCGCAGGACGGTCAGCATTTGAATTACGACGACCACACCAGGCATAGTCACGCTGGCGCAACGAAAGCAGCGTTCACAATACCTTTTCCGAAATAGGTTGCCGACTATGGGTCGCGGAGAATAGCGAAGTCACTTATTTGAAGCAAGATCGCTTGTTTTAAGTTTTTTGATCTTGCATATAGAAACCGATTTGATAACGTTCGCACCCTCACAAGATTATCGCGTCAGTTCGCATCCAATACCCGCTAGACCACGGAAGGAGTGCCTGCGATGGATCGCAACGCCCTCAAACAGAATCTGCTTGAGTTGCTGGAGAACGAAACTTGGGATAAGGCCGACGACGTCACGGAGGACACCGACTTACGGGAGGGTTTGAACCTGGATTCCGTGGATATGGTCAGTCTGGTGCTTGAAATTCAGAATCAATTCAAGATCGAAATCGGTTCTAAGGAGCTGGATGGCGTCAAGTGCGTCGGCGATTTGCTGGATTTGCTAGAGCGCAAAACCGGGATCAGTTCACACTCCAAGGCTGCGTAGTGCGCTAGCATCTGAATTACGAAGCATGGGGGCGAACACCAGATATGATTTCGGCATCCACACAGGAACTTGCCATAGTCGGCTATGGTTCAGTCGTTCTGAAGTACGACGAGCTCAACGCAATACGAAGAACGCTATCGATTGCTGGCCGCAAGCTTCCTCCTGCCTTTCTTAAGAACGCAGAGGAGCAGACCATTGCTGGTTTCGCTGCCATGTCGCAAGCGATCGAGAATTTCTCGATGGACACGACGACCTTTTCAGACTGGGGCGTGATCGCTGCGCCGCGATTCGTAGGGCGCGCTTCTGGGGCCGTTGCCATGGCTCGTTTCGACGAACTGGGGCCGTCCTCGACTTCCGTCCACATCATTCCGCAACAATCTCTCCATTCCCTGTCTGGTGCAGTGAGTGTGGCGATGGGTCTGCACGGGCCGAATTTCGGCGTCGGCGGTGGCCCGAACGCCGCTCTCGAGGGTTTCCTAACGGTACTCGGATCCGTCGACTGGCAGTCCGTGCCCGGTATGTGGCTGGTTCTGACCGAGTGGAACCCGGAACCCATTCCCGACAAAAGTGGTAAACCGACCAATGCGGCACTTTGCTTTGGCTTGGCCCTGGCGCTCGTGCAGCCGCGACCGAACGAGTCTGCGCCGCGCCTACGTATCGAACTGCCAACAACTGGTTCCGACGATTCACCTCGACAGTGCTCCACATCGGCCGATTTGGCGGGCGTAAGAGCAATCTCGGACGTGATTCACGGGATGGCCAATTCGCACTCTGGTTCGTCATGGAGTCATCAACTCGAATGGGGCGCATGGATCGAGTTGGCGTCATAACGCTGCAAAACTAGCGGAGACCCATTGTGGCCGATGCAATTTGGATTACTGGGGTTGGTGCCTCTACGCCGTTGGGAAACGATTTTGATTCTTTCTCCGACAATGTGCTGAATGGCCGATCGGGAATTCGGACAGTTCCGCCGGAAACGCACGGCGGCAGCCCCGTTCAATTCGCCGGAATGTCCTCTATCCCCTTACCTCGCGGAGCGGAAGCTGGGAATATCCCCAACTGGAACCGATTGGAGCAGCTGCTTCATTGGTGCATCGTGTCCGCTTTGCGGGACTCCGGCTGGTGGGAGAATCGTCAAACCGTACGAGTCGGTATATGTCTAGGTATGGGCTCCGAGTGGCCAAATGTCTGGCAACTTGACTGGCTGGGGCAGGGGCAAAAGGTGTTTCAACCCGAAACCGATGATGCCTCGATTGTTCATCGCGCGCATCGGCGACTCGGCTTGCGCGGACCGGCAACGACCGTTGCGGCCGCTTGCGCCAGCGCCAATCATGCCCTCGCACAGGCTCGCCGCTGGCTAAAATTGGGTTGGGCCGACGTCTGCTTAGCCGGCGGCGGCGATGTATTGACTCCGATGGCATTTTCCGGATTCTCGAATCTGCGCGCGCTGTCCCGACGCAACGACGACCCGACGGCGGCCTCACGTCCTTTCGATACGGATCGCGACGGATTTGTATTGGGTGAGGGCGCTGTTGTCTTTGCACTGGAAAGGTCATCATCCGCCCGACGCCGTGGTGCGCGAGTGTACGCGGAATTCAGCGGCTTTGGAGCAACCAGCGATGCCTCACACATGATCATTCCCAGCTCCGATCCCGAGTTCGCTATCAAAGCCGTGCAACAATCATTGACGGATGCTCAAATCAATCCGTCCGATGTGCACTATGTTAATGCTCACGCTACCAGCACTCCGGTAGGCGATCGCGCTGAGTCGAAGGCGCTGCGCATGGTGTTCGGTGAATCGGCCAGCCGGGTACCGGTGAGCTCAACGAAGAGTGTAACCGGGCACTTGTTGAGCGGTGCCTCGGCCATCGAAGCCATGGCGTGCTTGGCGGCAATCGAGCACCAAGCCATTCCACCGACCATGAATCTGGTCCATCCCGACCCAGAGTGCGACTTGTTGCACGTACCCAATCAGGCTCGACCACAGCCGGTGCGCGTGGCCCTCTCAAATTCTTTCGGCTTTGGTGGCAGTAACACATGCGCCGTATTTCGCAAAGCGGCTTAGTGGTTTGGCCCCGAGCCGAAGGCGCCGGCGCTCCGTCGCTACAGGCCAATCGTCATCAACAGCTGATCTAGGTCGCAATAATCGCCCACAATGATATCAGCGCCCGCGTTGACCAAGCGATTTCGCTTCCACAGATTAATGCCTGTCCGACAGTCCTCGTTACTGGCCACGCCAATCGCCAGGCCACCGACCTTTTTCAATTCTTCAATTTCCACGAAACCGTCGCCAAAGCCGACGATATGAGGTCCTGCGATCTGCGTCTCCCGGATAATGCGTTCGATAATCATCGCCTTGGAGAATTTCTTATAGTCGTCTAACGCTCCGTAGATGTGATCGCCGAAGAACGAGTCGATTTGCAGGACCTGTGCCTCATCGCGGACGTACTTTAAGTCGGTCCCAGAAGCCAAATAGAGAGGGAGGCCTCGGCGAGTCAGCTCGCTCAGTAGCTTTCTAGAACCGGGCACCGTCAGCTCGTCCGGTGGAACGCAACCCGTTCGTACGGACTCAACGCGATCGCCCACTTGTTGCCACAACAGATCGTGATAGCGGTGCTTGTACTCGAGTGGTTCGCTGGGTACGCCGCCTCGTTGACGAACTTCGTCGGCGAGTTGAATCATTTGGTAGATGGTTTGCCGGCCATTTAAACGCATCACAAAGTCTTCGACGTGAGCGTACAATTGTTCTCGCGACTCAGACGTTCCGGTTTCTTCCAGAATGCTGACCATCATCGGGATCATTACGTCTTGCCAATTGCGCCTGAGCAACGACAGGGTACCATCAAAATCAAAGATCGCGGCGCGTAAGCCAGACTTTGGAAAATTACGATGGATTATCTCGATCGAGTCGCTCATCTGCGTTCTATCTGTATATACGGTGCGTTAAGTAGGTACAGGCCTATTACGACTTCGTCTCGTTCCGTCACCCCTCTGGCTGCCGGACCATCGCTGGCGCGCTCGTAAGCACTTCTTGAACCTGTTTGCGACAACTCCAGTAGTACGCGATTCCAATCGCAGACATGGCGATCGTGATCATCCGGTAGACTAGTGCGACTGTCACGCCAGAAGCGTTGCTCGTTGCGGATTCTGGAACGATCCGATATAGCTTGTCCATTGCCATTTCGATGACTCCTAATCCGGCTGGCGTAAAAGGCAATGC
>JANNPR010000545.1:0-2765 GCA_031400345.1 Planctomycetota bacterium
CGTTACAGGATCAATCGACTCAAACGTCAGGGGCGAAGTACCAGAGATGCGATACAATAGCCCGTCTGTCGAATTGAATGCCAGTGCCTCGCCGCCCGACGGGTTTGCCAGCACTGCAATTGGATTGAAGACCTTCTGACCTTGATCAAACGAATACAGAACTTCGTCGTCTCCACCGCCCGACGAAATGGCAAACAATGTCCCTTGATCGTCAAATGTCAGATCGGAAACGCGGCTGGGGATTTCACTGATGCTAGTCGCGACGCCTGTCTGGGGATCGATCGTAACCAGTTCGTCACTGTTGCGTCCTGCGAGATTGAGAACGGACCAGAAGGTGCCAGTTGCCGGATCGATGGTCAGTCCACTGGCGCCCTCAATCGTTTGTCCTGGAAGTTGAATGGACGTTTCGGAGACCACGTTCAGGTGCCAAGGATCGATGACTGATAGCTGACCGTCGAACTCGCGCACCGAGTATAAGACGTCGCTCATCACAGGTCCCGTTCCCACGACCCCGCGAACGGCGAAGCGATCCGCACTCCCTTGGACTTGCACTTGGCCGTCGCCGAGCAACTGCGACGAGGCTACGGAGTCGTTCGCAATACCAGTCCGTTCGCTTTCGATATCGGCATTCAAGAAGAACATCAGATCGCCGGTGCCGCTACCCGAGATACCCCTTACGTCGATTTGGTAATTTCCTAAGTCCGAGAGAGGAATCGTTCGAAGTACCGCATCTTCTCCCGTCGCAGAAGATGCCGCGGTTGCCAATACCTTTCCATCGGGCCCGACGATAGAAACTTGCGCCGCCAATGCCGCGTCCTGCGGGACGAAAATTACGGTAAGTGATTGATCCGCGTAGAGATCAAGCCCAAACGAACTCGTATTCCCCGAGCCGAGTTCGACGCGATGTCGCTTTCCGTAGCTGTAGGAATTTGGCTCGTTCTGAGGCTGGAGCAATGGAATCGGTTCGACCGCCAACATGCGGCGATCTTCGAGCCGTTCCAAAAGCAATGCTCGTCCTTTGAGCCTATCCTTTTTCCGCCGTCGTTGGAAAACTCGCTTCCACGCCCGCATGGTCTGTTCCTTGCGAATTCTACTGAAACCACAAGTCCCCTATTGTATTTACACAGTCGTCGGAAAACGACCGTATCTAGCTGATAATTCTCGGCTGGCCTTAGGACGGTTTCCTGTGCCCATCCACAAGTTAGAAAGTGCATTCCTGTAGGACGGTCCTACGGACTCTCCGACCGAGATCCTGTGATCCAACGGGACGGTCCTAAAGGGGCCTCACGTGAGTCAAATAGACATTACGCAGTCTGGAAAATCGATTAGGGCCGCCCCGTTGGGACTTAGTTAGTCGTTCGTGCCGCCATCGTCCCCAGGCCGTCGGCAGCATCAAGTTGCGGACATCCTCTCGCAGCTTCTCTGGCTCGTCGAGTTGCCCTTCCCTCACGAGTCGCCATCGGCGTCTGGCTCGTACTCCCGGACGCGACCGCGATCGACGATCCAAAGTTTACCGATGATTTCTTCGTGCGACAGTGCGACGATCAGCGTCCGACAGGCAGCCAACAAGTCGTTGGAAGTTGATCTCGCCGGCAGCCGAAGTACGGCGATGCCGCTGAAGTCCGCAGGCGGAAAAACAAAGGGATTGCTGAAGTCAAGATCGAGCGTAACCAGGCAGCGCTTTTCGGAGCGACAGCAGGCGATAAGTTCCTCGTCCGTCGCCGACGTCATTTGTTGCTCGGCCACGGTCGCCACTTCATGTCCTGCGTCACGCAACACACCGGCTCCGCGCGTTCCCAAGTTTTCGTCGAGCTTCAGCTTCACGACGGTGCCTCCACGGGCAACTCGACGTACCGCTCGCGCGACATTTCGGCGCCGTATGCGATACAGGCCCGAACGTCTTCGATGTCGATCCCTGGGTAATTCACCAGAATCTCGTCGAAGCTCGACCCACTCGCCAGGAAGTCGAGGATCAACGACACCCAGATGCGATGTCCACGGATACACGGCTTGCCTCCGCAAACGCGCGGGTCGATGCTGATCCGCTTGAGAATTTCCTGCCGATTCATTGTTCTTTCCTTTAGAAAGTCTCATTCCTGCACGTCTTCTTCGTCATCATCGTTGAAATCTGGCGCCGTGTCGAACAGGGCTTTCTGAATGGCTTTGCGGCCTTTGTCTCCAAAGCGACACTTAGGGGATAGCTGTTCGAGAGACAAGAATCTCTATCTGCTGCAAAATATCGAAATTGCCGAGAAAGCGATTGCGGCCGGGAAGGGTATCCCGCACGAGGACGTTCGTGAGCACGTTCTCTCACTTTCTCCATCATCACCACCACGATGTGGTGGATGCCCGGAGGCAAGCCGCCGCTGCCGTCGTCACATCCCCCGGGCAGGATCGTCGCGGCGCCCGCCGCCCCCGCCATCGCCCCGATCGTCTTGAGTGCGTCCCGGCGCTTCATCCCCCGGACCTTACCAGCGGTCCGGCCACGGTGAAGCTCATTCTCGTCGTGACGCCGTCACAGCAGTGACACGAACCACCCCACGCCCAGCCACATCCCCAGCGCGGTGCCGAGGCCCGACGCGATCGCCACGATCAGGATGCGCGACACCGGGTTCTTGAAGGCGCCGCGGATCGTGGTGACGTCATCGGGCAGGCGCTCGCAGTCGACCACCGTGGGCTTGCGTCGCCAGGCCTCGACCACGCCCACCACCATGCCGGTGCCGAGCAAGGGATGGATGGCGGCCACCGGCGCCACCACGATCGCG
>JANNPR010000557.1:0-3422 GCA_031400345.1 Planctomycetota bacterium
TTCGCGACTCAGGCCAGCCTTTTGCAAAGCTGGCAGGAATTGAGTGAACATGGTGTCATATCCACGCACCGCGCCCCCTCGTGGCTCACCAACGGAGTACCAGCCTGCGTCGTGACTAAGGAGCACTCGGTCGAGCAGCCCGGCGCGTTTCATGTTTTGAACCAATTCCACGTGCTGTTCGATCGACGAGACCCCCACGCCGTCGAACTCGACCCAGGCCCCCGCACGAGCTATCTGCTGATGAATCTTGTCGTTTTTTTCGTTTTGTGCGTGGACCCAAATCCACGCACTCGGCGACACCCCCGCCTGCTTCAAGGTATCGACCTGCTGCAAGGCGGCCTGGCCGTCTCCGGTGTGAGCAGCAATCGTGAGTCCCGTTTCCAGGTGGCAGCGGGCCGCCGCCTGCACCAGCTTCTCGTTCACTTCCGTCAGCCTGCCGGAGTCCACCCCGATCTTGATGAACCCTGGCCGGATGCCGCTATCCGCGATGCCGTCTTTCCATTCCTTAATCCAGCGCCTGGCCAGATCGTCGGCACTTTCCCGATACGCGTGTTTGGGCAGGAACTTGCCCTGCCCAGCTCCGTAGTAGCCGGTGTTGGTGAGCAGCTTGACGCCGGATGCCTTGGAGAGCCGTTTGAGCAGTTCGGGATCACGACCCAGATAATTCGGCGTACACTCAGCAAGGGCCTGGCAGCCAGATTTGCTCGCCTGATTTAAATGCGGCAGCATGACTCGAAACGCTTCATCCGCGTCATATCGCTCGGAACTGACCTCGTCCGCACCGATGAAGTCGACCAAGACATGTTCATGGGGCAGCATCGTGCCCAGCTGATCGGCAGCAATCTCACCCAGGACCGTCATCACTCGTGGCGTGCTTTCCTTGCCCTCGTCTGCCGAAAGCGGTGCCGAGAATGTCGAGGTCAGTGCCGCCGAGGCCATCTGCAAAAAATCCCTGCGTTTCATCGCTGACTCCCACTGGATGTTGCTCGATATCTTATCGGAATAGTCCAGGCAATGCGAAACGGGACGCATCGTCAACACATCGCTTCGCGGATGTCACTTCTCCCCAGTGGGATACTGTGAGCGCTGCGTAACCCATTTCACTAACATCGTCGCGTATGAGCCGCGCGGCAAATCAAACGATAACGTTAGCCGCATGCGTCCAGTGTAGAGTTCGTCTTCCGCCATCGCACATCCGACGTTCAGTGGCACGACGATAGCGGCACGATTACCTCGAGAGAAGAAACTATCTCGCGGATATTTCACTCGCATTTCGCGTAGCGCCATGCCTTGGCCATGCAGCGCCTGTTGCGCGAATACTTCGTAGGGACCTAATGAATCCTTCGATCGAGCCGATGGCAGCGGAATCTTGGTTTCACAGAATCCATCGCGCTGCTCCTGCGACAACTGTCTAAGAAAGACTAACGCGCCGCTATCCGACATCACTTCGATAAGTTGATCGTGGTGGCAGCGACTCTTCAGAAAGGATGCGAGCGTGCGATTCCAAACGAAACTCTGAAACGCGGCGAGGTAAATCCCTCGCAGGTCGCTGGGGATATAAGCTATGGCTTTGCGGAAATCGTCCGGATGATGAACGAGGAACGAGACGACTCGGTGTCGCAATGACGGAGCCAGCAGTTCTTGACAGTGCCGCCAGTCCCCCCAATTCTGCTGCAGCAGGAGCTTTTGCTGTTTTTCCTCCGCCCGGTCGTGGTTAGTCAGGTCGGCCAATGCAAGCCATAAGGCGCGTTCATAGTTACCTTGGCACCAAGGCCGAGCAATGAACTCGCCAGATGTTCCGAGAGAGCCGAATCGCTGGTCGTCGAAGTAATTGGCGAATCCGCCGCTTTCGATCGCACCAACGTCTTCCCTGGTTTGTGTTGCTTCCCAAATCGAAAGATCTCGCAAAACGATCGTGAATCGATTTGCTTGAATTTCTTGGGCTGTAAATGGCCGATCGCTTTGGCCTAGATAGGTTAGCTGGATATCAGCCTGAGTTAGGTCGCGTCGCGGTCCACCTAGAATCGTCACATACTGCGCGGTCGCCGCATGCTTGTCCTTAAGGCCGCCGTAGGAAACGTGTTCACGTTGCAGCCGCCACCGTTTCGAAATGGCATCGATAGCCTCGGGTGTGCCTACCGAACGTTTGGAAAGCCGATATAAAGCGAATGGCCCCGAATCCTTGTCGACATCGGACAGTTCCTCGACAAGAAAATCTTCAGGTCGGCACTTCAACTTCATACGACGTCAGCGGACTATTTCTGATCATTCATGTTTCGTCGCGCTACGCTTGGTGTATTCAAGACTCCCAAGTAGGCGAATAAATCGGAAATCTCATCCAGCGTGAGTGGATCCAGTAGATTGGCGGGCATCGAAGAGATCTTGCTAGGAGTGGTTTCTTCGATTTCTTCGTTCTTTATCGTCACTTTCTCACCAGTGGGCGTCAGCACAACGGTTTCTTTGTCAGACAGCGGTGTGACGATCCCAGTGTAAGAACGACCAGCGGCAGTAACTACCGTTTTTGCCGCAAATTGATCCGATACGACATGCGATGGGTATAGGATCGCCTCGACAATTTCCTTCCGTTGGAACCGTTTTCTTATCGAGGTAAGGTCTGGCCCTAGAGATTCGCCTTTACCGGCATAGCGGTGGCATTTTGCGCATTGAGCTTTGGCGAATACGTGCGAACCTCGATCCGGTGATCCTTTTTGAGCTTCAGCACTGGAAAGATGTTTCAGCAGGTCGTCCATTTTCCATTTGCTGTCCTTCGCGACGGATGGCAACTTCGCTTCGGGCCGATCGGGATATTCCTCGGAATACCAGACTTGCCATGCAGCAAGCGTCTTCGACCAGTCGTCCGTGCCTTCACCGCGCTTCTCTCCAGACCAAAGTTCCAACAAGCTAATTGCCTCTGCGGCGCCCTCTTCCTTCAACATTAGTCCACGAATGATAACTTGGCGATAGCTTTCAGGGTCATCTGGATGGCGATCCACACTTCGCAAGCGAGTAAGCACATCGCGAGCGGGAACTCCATCGAGTACTGCTAGGCTTTTCACCAAGTAATCCCAGTTTGGACCATCAGGCGATTGGGAAAGACCGATGGCTACGGGCACCCGCCGCTCTGGGTCTTTGTCCCATACTTGTCTGAGGTAAGAAAATGCTTCGTCGTCGGCATGACGAGCCAGTACCGCCACGATGCCGACCTTTAGTCGCATGGAAGCGTCTTCGGTGTTCTCGGTAATTTTTTCGTCGATATCTATTAGCACAGCGCGAGTCTCGTCATCAAGCTCGCGAGGCAGCGTGTATAGGGCACCCAGTGCTGCGCCCGGCCATTGGTCTCCCTTTGCCAGAATTTCGCGAGCCTCTTCGGGGGTGGCCGCTTTGGCCAAATCTCGCGTCACATAGCTGACATAGAGCGGATA
>JANNPR010000607.1:0-1746 GCA_031400345.1 Planctomycetota bacterium
GATATCCAACGCGGCATTAGCCACGGAGTGGCGACCGAAGCAGTCCGCTGAGTTTATTCGTTCGCCGATCGCAAATCGGTCGCCACTCCGTGGCTGAAAAAAGCCTCTGCAATGAATTCCAGGGGCTTTGCCTGGCTGACGCCAGGCTTCGCCCCTGGCTACCGACGCACGCCACTCCGTGGCGAAGAATTCAGCCTCTATCAAACCAAAATGCGCAACTCCAAAACTGACGCTTCGAGTTAGCATGTTGGTTAGCACGCGCCGTACTTGGGGCACGCGGCATCACACCAGTATCAAGCCAGTTTTCGCAACGGGTTGTCCCTGTTCGCGAGCGGAATCGGGACCGCTGCATGCGACCGATGTGATTCGAATACTGAGGCGATCATCTCAATCGTCATGCGGGCTTCATAAATATTGCACTCAGGTAAGCGGTCCTGTTCGATAGCCGCAATCAGGTCTTTGCAGGCCTCAACATTTCCCGCGTCTAAGCCACCGTCTTTTAGGGGCTCTGGGATGTTGATCCCGGCAGAAGTGATCGGGACCCATTTCGCCCCGCTTCGTCCGGCAGACCAGGTGGGGTCCTCGCAATAGAACGCTGCCGGCAGATATCCCGTGAGCATCTCAATAATGCCCTTGGAGCCGAAAATCTGCAGTCCGAACCGGTTGCCCGCCGTAGCGCGGTGCGAGCCAAAGTAACCCGTGACACCGTCATTCATACCATACATGGCGTTGATGGCGTCCCCTGCTAACGGGCCGATTCCCTCATTGCCGTCCACCACATCCGCCTTTTGAACCGGACGTCCGTTTTGTTGAACCGTGGCAAAGCACCACCGCGGCTCACCTCCAAATTGAGCCATTAGATTCAGGACGTGGCTCCCCAGCACCCACAAATCTTCCGCCCCACCGCGCTGGTCTTCCTTGCCCCGACCTCGAAGCTCGAGCAACTTACCAATCTTTCCATCTAGAATCAGCTCACGAATCACATTGATTTTCGGGCTGTAGCGGGTCTGATGAGATATCGCCAACTTGACATTGTTTTTCTCACACGCCGCAACCATTTCGTCTGCCTCTGACAACGTGCGGCACATTGGCTTTTCCATGTAGATATGGATTTTGCGTTCTGCCGCAGCCAAGACTAAATCGCGATGTTGGTCGACCCAGCGAGGTGCGATGGCAACGATATCGGGTTTTGTCTCGTCCAGTAGTTCCCGGTAGTCGGCAAAGCCGCGCGGAGCACCTAACTTCTTTACGGCTGCTTCAAGTCCCCCGGCATCCGGGTCCGCAACTCCGACGATTTTGCAATTTAATAGTTTTGACCACACGGTATCCAAACCGTGTCCATAGTTGCCTCGCCCTGTGTGACCGATTACGCCAATTCGATACTTATCAGGCACGGCATTTCTCCGCTGTTATGATCCGCTATTTAGTAACAATTCGATATCATCCACGACAGTCGACAACGATTGGGCGGCCATACGAAAGTTTGTGTGAGCCGATACGTCTGGCTGTAATTCGCGGAAAGTGTCCGCGATTTTTCTTAGTTTGCCAAACTTCTTTCGAGCGATCTTCAAGTAACCTTCAGCGTCTCCAGCCGAAAAGGGAGCTCCAAGTGCCAACATATAGTCGTACAGCTCACGATGTACTTCCTGCAATTCGTCGTCTTCTGTCGCTTCGTCCGAATGCTTGAGAAACGTACGAACCATCCAGACATGGCTCAAAAGTGCGTCCACTCGTCGCATCGTGTCA
>JANNPR010000668.1:0-4095 GCA_031400345.1 Planctomycetota bacterium
TGACACCTTGCTGCTGGAGCCTCAACATCGCCGATTCCTGTTGACGTGGCGGTCGCTAGTGCCAGTGGGAAGGAGCTTTGTTTCGCTGCGAGACGTGCTTGTGGGACGGCAGCCGAAGCCGCGGCCCAGGCGCTCCCTATCTCCCCGCCGTTTCGCTTCGCTCGACGAGCTCGCGCGGTGGCGGAAATCGAATTCCAAGTAGTTGGCAGTCCCACGATGACCACCATGTTATTGACCCATTCAGGATTAATGTGTCCGGTCGGCATTTATGCTGCAGCCGCATGCGCCGCGATGCGGGCGGGCATCGCCGGCTTCGGTGAACGGCCTTACCTCGATAATGCCGGCCAGCCGGTCATCGGCGCGGCGGTGCCCGGGCTGGCCCCAAATCTCCCACAGGAAGAGCGTTTGTTGACGTTGCTGGAAGGGGCTTTGCGAGACTGTTTGAAATCAGCGGCGATGAGCGAGACCATCTCGATTCCGCTTATGGTGGGACTATCGGAATTGGGTCGCCCGGGCGGCTGCGACCATCTGGCCAGTGGCTTGATATCCAAAATCGAGAAACGACTCAAGCTGCGGTTCCATCCAACTCTTTCCCGGTGCCTTTCGCGCGGCCACACGTCCGGTTTCGAACTGCTCAAAGACGCCCGCGAAATACTCGCTGACCCCAACGTGCCGGGCTGCCTGGTGGCGGGCGTCGATTCCTACATGAACGCCCGCACGTTGAATTGGTTGTCGCACCTGGGGCGCCTCAAGGCCGAGGGCAATTCAGATGGAGTTATTCCCGGTGAAGCTGCGGCTGTAGTGCTAATTCGGCAGTCAGCGACGCCTGACGTCGCCGGCACGACGAGGTTTGCCGGATTGGGATTCGCTCAGGAAGATGCGGGAATACTTTCTCCCGACCCTCTGATGGGGTTGGGGCTGGCTGCCGCGCTCAAAGCGGCGCTGCAAGAGGCCGGCATGCAGATGAATCAGATCGGTTTTCGCATTCTGGATGTCACCGGGGAAAGTTATGGATTCAAGGAACAATCTCTAGCCCTGTCGCGGGTGTTGCGAAACGGTCCGTCGCAACTTCCGATGTGGCACTGCGCCGACTCCATCGGCGACGTGGGGGCCGCGGCGGGAATTTGCCAGTGGATCGTGGCTGACTACGCATTTCGCAAGAACTATGCGCCGGGAAATTCGGCGATATGCACCGCCAGCGCTGTGGCCGGTGGGCGCGCGGCAGCCGTCTTGAGCCGGCAATGATGATCAGTGCCCCTGCAGCACGGGCGGGAAGGAAGGATGAACCATGAGCAACAATGTTTATGCCAACGGTGAAGCGATCGCCTGCAAATCCGGGGACGGCAAAGTCATCGCCGCGTTTCCCGACGTCTGCCTCAGCCCGCCATCTCCTCCAGCCGGTCCCATCCCTATTCCCTACCCCGACACCTCCTTTGCGAAGGATATGAAGGAAGGGAGCAAGTCGGTGAAAATCAACGGCAACGAACTGATGCTCAAGGACAAGTCGTTTTACAAGTCGTCGCCGCTAGGGGACGAGGCGGCGACTCGCAGCTTCGGCGGCAGCGTGATCACGCACACCATCACCGGCAAAACCTATTTTGTCGCATGGTCGATGGACGTGAAGGTCGAAGGTGAAAACGTCGACCGGCACGTCGACCTCACTACTTCGAACCACAATCCTTATCCTGGCGGGACTCCGCCCATGCCCAACACCGAGATGCAGGCATTGGCGCTGGAGCGAATCGACGAGGAGAAATGTCCTTGTTGTGGTGAAAAGGGCTGCCCGGCTGCATTCAAAAAGGGGGAAACGCTCTTAACGCAGCAGGAATACTACACGCTAGGAAAAAGCCCAGGAGACGCTCAAAAATGGAGAGAGGACTATAAGTATTTGAAGGACTTGAAAAAGAAAATGTGCACCTGCAACCCGAAGTCCAAAAGCTTTCCAGATGCACCGTGCGATGTGTTTCGCGCGCCAGACAAACAGCGCCACGATGCGATTGAGGCCGCGTGGGATCCAGCCGCCTATCGGAAATGGTATGAAAAAACCTACGGCGTCCGCCTGAATGATTCAGGGTACTTTTTGAACCTTATGCTGGATTCCACGGGCAATGGAGCCGCCCTGCGAGCAGCAGCGAAATTGCCGCGCGGCCAGGGAATGCGTCCGCAATATGACGCCATCAGCGCCGAGGCCGCTAAAGTCGAGCGCATCAACCATTTGACGCCTAAGGACGCCGGAGGCTGTCCCACTTCGCCCAACAATTTGCAACCCCAACAGGTCATGTGCGAGGTATGCCAGGACATCGACCAACACATTACGAACTCCAAGTTGTGGCAAGGATAATCATGCGTCCCACCTTCTATGCCCAAACGCTCAACTGGCGGTCCTATGGCTATTTTACCCAACCGACACCCGTCAACGACCCCCAGCGGGGTGCGGAGCGAAGTGCGTCCCAATGGGCGCTCTTGGAGGCCATTGTCCAACAGGCCAAGACCGGAGACTTTCGCAACGTCGCCGACGTCCTCGGGATTGTCCGCCGCGCGGACGACGATGGAGTGTTGCGAGGCAAAGCCTGCGAGGCATTGGGAGATTTTGGTTCCGTCCGCGAGTTTCAATCTATCCTAGAAGAAATGGACTCGCTCACTCACCCGGAACGCGCTGTCGCCTATTGCGGGGCATTGAGGGATTGGGGGCGGTTATCCGTCGTCCCAGTTTTGCTGCATCAATACGACATTTACAAACCCTTCGATATCGCAGAAAAGATCCCTCTTTATGTCTCCTCGATGCTTGAAAGAGAATGGGGAGATTTGGCAAAGCACCCGAGCATTGCGGAGTTAGATGAGTATATGGCGCAGGTGGTTTCCCGTTACCGCGAATTGACGGAGTCCTTGGGCGGCGACGACGTTCTAGTGCAATATGGGGCGAAGTTTGACGTTGTTTCTTTCGCTAGGCTGATTTTTTCCCATCTCACGGACAGCTATTTCGACATTACATTTCAGCCCTATTTCCGTCGCCGATTTGAAGCCTCGACGGGGATCGACTGTAGTCCATTCTTCCAGGATGGCATTTTTCAGCCTTTGGCGGCGGCCGCAATGGTGGAGGAATTTCTCGAAAGTCGCGATGCTGCCAAGTATGAGGATGGTCTGCGCTACTTCTTCGGCCATCGCATTCCCGATTGAGTTTTACGGTGAGCTACTTCATTGCCGAAGTCATTGACCGCCACGCGGAAGACGCTGCGATGCTCTGGATTCGTCGAGACGCCGCCGCGCAATTATCGCACTTCAAGCTCGCGGATTTGGCCCGCCTTGATGGGCAGCTTGAAGCCCATCTAGATGGACTATTAGTCGCGGAAGCGGACGTCCCGGGCGTTGCTTGGAAAGCGTGCCAGCGGGAACTCGACTGGAATGAACCAGGTGAGTTGCTGCCCGCGGCGATCCTGGCTTGGGAGAACAAGGGCGATAAACGCGTCCAGCAAGTGCTCAAATCTGCAACAAAGTCGCACGAATGTTCTCGGGCGCTGGTTTCGTCGCTGGGGTGGCTGACGGAGGAGCAGTCCACACCGCACATTGATCGATTGGTCGGCCATTCCAAGGCGTTCCATCGCCGCATCGGCATCGCCGCCTGTGCGGTCCGGGGGAGAGATCCCGGTCAGGCATTGAGCCGAGCGGTCGAGAGTACGGATAAGCTACTGAAGGCGAGGGCGTTACGTGCCATTGGCGAGCTGGCGCGGCGCGATTTGCTGGCGGCGGCGAAAGAGGGGCTGCGATCGCGCGATCTAGGGTGCAAGTTCGCAGCGGCCTGGTCGCTGGCACGGTTGAGTGACGACCCTGAGGCAATCGAGGTTCTGAAGAAGATTGTGGAGTCGCAGCCCCTCGGCAATAGTGAGTCTCGACGGCCAGAATATGCATCATGCTTTCCGCGAGCGCTGCAACTCGTCCTGCGGAAAATGGAAGGGAAGCGCGCGTGTCAGTGGCTCAAGAAGCTGGCAAATGATCCCAAACTGGTGCGGCAGGCCACCATTGGAGCGGGCGTTGTTGGCACTCCCGATTCGATCCCCTGGCTGCTCTCGCTGTTGAGCGTGCCCGAGTTAGCTCGCG
>JANNPR010000681.1:0-3393 GCA_031400345.1 Planctomycetota bacterium
CTGGCACACTTGCAACACTACTGTCAGGATTGAAAACCTGGTTCGCCGCTCATTGACCAGCCGCTCATTTTGCGTTCAAAGAATGTCGCGAACTGATCGATTGCGATCGCGTGCCTGGCATCGGCGACGAGACGCATATAGTACGTCAGGTTATGTGCCGTCAAAAGAATGGGCCCCAGCATTTCATTCGCCATAAACAGGTGGCGAATGTAGCCGCAACTATGTCGGCAAGCCGGGCAAGTACACGATTCATCGATCGGGCCTTGTTCTCTCTGATGCTTTAGGTTTCGCAGTCGCACAGGGCCAGCATCCGTGAATGCTTGCGCGTTTCGCGCGTTGCGGGTAGGCATTACACAATCGAATAAGTCGATTCCGCGACCGATCGCCTGCAAAATGTCTGCTGGTGTTCCCACGCCCATCAAGTATCGAGGGCGATCGTCAGGTAGGACCGGACAAGTCACGTCCAGTATCCGCAACATCTCTAGTTGTGACTCGCCAACACTGAGACCCCCGATTGCATAACCGAAAAAGTCCAATTTTATTAGCTGCTCGGCACACCACACACGGAGGTCAGAATCGAGTCCGCCTTGGACGATCGCGAACTGCACCTGGTCGGAACGGCGACCGACTTGACGACAGCGATCGGCCCATCTCACGCTACGCTCACAAGCTGCTCGAACCACTTCGGGCGGATTGGGCAGTCCGACGACATGATCGAGCACCATGGCGACGTCGCTTCCCAAAGCCTCTTGAAGACGAATCGCGTGTTCGGGAGTAAGCTCTAACAGGCTTCCGTCGATATGCGATCGAAATGTAGCTCCGGCTTCCGAAACCTGCGTCATCTGGGCCAAGCTGAATAATTGAAAACCGCCGCTGTCCGTCAATATGGGGCCGTTCCAACCCATGAAGCGGTGCAATCCGCCCAAGGATTCGATTACGTCCGCGCCGGGACGGAGTGCCAAATGATAGGTATTTCCCAAGATCATCTGGGCGGGTAACGAGCGTAGCTGGTCGACCGTTAGACCTTTTACAGTCCCCTGGGTACCGACGGGCATGAAGGCAGGCGTTTCGACCGCGCCATGCGGCGTGAAGAACGTGCCCATTCGCGCAGCACTCTGGCTATCGCAGTGCTGCAAGTGATACTCGAACAAGTTACGTGACATGAACTGCGACGCGGGTCGACTGGTGTCAATCTCCACGCAGCTTTATATTGAGTTGCGTTAGCTTCTCGCGCACTTCGTTTAGGCTAGTAACGCCGAAATTCTTGCATTCCAACAAGTCGTCGCCCGTCTTGCGGATTAGATCGCTGAGCGTCTGGAGTCCTAAACGAACCATGCACTTCCGAGCTCGTACCGACAAATTGAGGTCGGCAATTGGTCGCTCCAGCAAGGCTTGCTCATCTGGCGACATGCTCGTTAAATCCAATACGGCGTCGGGCGACGAGCGTTCATGGGCAAACTGACCCAACTCGAGCCCTTTGGAGGCCAACATATCACGAATTTCAACGAGCGACGTCTCACCGAAATTCTTGCTGGCCAATAATTCCTGCTCAGTGGTTCGCGTCAAGTCTCCTAGAGTCTTTACCCCCATTTTCTGCAAACAATTTCGGCTTCGGACGGAGAGTTCGAAGTCGGTGACAGGGATGTTGAGCACTTGCGCCATGCGATCATTTCGACGTGCTACATCGTCGTCGAAGTAAACCTCGCCCGATGCAGCGGCATCCTTTAGAAACAAGCGGGCCCTGGCATGGTCCGGATAGACGTCCAATATCCGCTGGTAGCAGCCGATAGCGCGATCGTATTGCTGACGATCTTCGTACAAAAGCCCGAGATTCAACAACACTCCGAGATGCGTCGGAAAGCACTCCGCGGCTCGCTGGTATAGTCGCATGGCAATGTCGTCGTTGCCACGACGATCATTTTCCATCGCCAAACCAAAGAGGGCCCCGGCATGCGGGTCCTGGGTCTCGACAGCCCTCTCGTAAAGGGCCACGACCTCGTTCGGGTTACCGCCAATGGCAGCTACCGTTGCGCCACGCTGGTATAGGTACTCCGGCGTCTGTTCCGCCGGTCCAAAGACTTGATCGAGGACAGCCAATGCGCCTTGGGAATCCCCAGACATCCGTTTGACCTCGGAAGAAGCGATTTGGCACGCTTCCGCGCCATAACCAGCGACCTTGGACGAGCCGTAATGTTGTAGAGATTCTTTGTGACGACCGAGGGCGTAATTGGTTTTGCCCAAGTAGAAGTGTGCCAAAGCTCCTCCATCTGCTTTCGATAGGGTTTCCACAGCTTGGTGGTACCGCCCCATCAAATAGAAACAGACGCCTAGCCTCACGGACGTGGCGGGGCTTCGGTCCTCGCGAGTCTCCAACTCCTGGACCGCCTCGCGAAGTACACCGAACTTGGCGACGTCATCCGAAATCGCCCGGGTCACAGCGTCGATCTCTTTGGGACCAAACGAGTTATTCGACAATACGATGTCGCGAATGTCGACTTCTGGAACTATCGCAGTTACTTGGCTCATCTCCATTCTTCTCCCGGTTTCGGCTCGCCCACGCTATGCGGAATGTCTATGTGCGTAACGTAAATGTGCGGAACGTTTATGTGCTTCACGTTTATGCGCGGAACGTATATTAGCCAGCTATTACGGCTTTACCATAGCCCATTGGCGAGATAAACCGATGCTTCAAATGGTACGCGCTGGTTGTTCGCGGCTCAAAAAAGAGGAGCCAGCGGTGGGAGTCGAACCCACAACCCCCGCATTACGAATGCGGTGCTCTGCCGATTGAAGCTACGCTGGCGAGCCAAAACCCGTTCGTGGAAGAAAGTAACGGTAGGCAAAGCTATTAAGTTCGTCAATAGCCGCGATTTAGCTTGATACCAAAACCTTGCTCGCAAATCGAGCCAATCGGTTTTTGATGATGTACAACTTTCGTTGGCATGCATTGCAAGTAATGCTCTAGTTAAATTGCATATCGGTATAAGTCCGCTAACCCGTCTTCTCAGGTCGACAAGTAAAAAATGACATTCATTACGAATATCGCGGCTAGAGAAGTTCTGGACAGTCGTGGCAAACCGACCGTCTAGGTTGACGTATCCGTGAACGGGGTGCGGGCAGGTCGCGCTATCGTACCTTCGGGGGCCAGCACGGGAGCAGCGGAAGCGCTTGAATTGCGAGACCACGATCCCACCCGTTTTGACGGGCAAGGAGTGCAACGAGCGATCCAGAACATTAGAAATTTCGTGGAACCACGGTTGAGGGGAATCGACGCAGCCGACCAGCTAAGAATTGACGGGATCTTACTGGAACTCGACCCGTCGCCACAAAAGTCAAAATTGGGTGGCAACGCGTTACTGGGCGTTTCTCTTGCGGCGGCGCATGCGGGGGCGG
>JANNPR010000703.1:0-1451 GCA_031400345.1 Planctomycetota bacterium
GCAAAGGAATGGCTAGCACCTGCAATTGTCGGCCAAGAGATTTCTGATGCATTCGAGTTACAGCAGCGAATGGCCATCTTTAAAGGAAATCCGTTCGCTAAATCGTTGTTTGATACGGCTTGGTGGTGTCTGCATTCGCGTGCGGTCGGACGGCCGTTACATCAGTTGCTGGGTGCGCAGCGTCGTGAGGTGCTCGTCGGCGCTGACTTTGGCGTGATGGATGAAATCGATGACTTATTGCCCTGCGTAGAGCAAGCAGTCCGTGATCGGTTCGCCCGCATCAAACTGAAATTCAGACCGGGTTGGGATGTCAACATGTTGTCGGAGGTGCGTCGCGTCGCCCCCAGACATCCGATTCACATTGACTGTAACAGCGGGTATCGTTTAGCCGATGTCGATCTATTTCGGCAAGTTGACGAGTTCGAGTTAACCATGATTGAACAGCCACTGCAGCATGATGACTTATTCGATCACTCCCGATTGCAGTCGCAAATAAGGACACCGATCTGTTTGGACGAGAGCATCGTGACCGTCCGTCAGGTTGAACAAGCGATTCACTTAAATAGCTGTGGCTTCGTGAACATCAAACCGGGAAGAGTTGGCGGGCTAACAAACGCGGTAGCCATTCACAACGTATGTCAGGCTGCGGGAATCCCTTGTTGGGTTGGCGGTATGTTAGAAAGCTCAACCGGTGCGGGAATCTGTATTGCCCTGGCGATGTTGGATAACTTCACCTATCCGGCCGATATTTTTCCCAGTTCGCGCTTTTATCGTGAGGACATTTCCGATCCACCCATTCAGTTGTATACGCCGCCCGGCGGGGCACCGATGGTTCAGGCGGCTGACGACCTACCCGAACCCGTCCTATCTCGGTTGGAGCGTAGTACGATTCAACGCACGGTTATATCGATGTAGTAGGGTGGCACGTCCCTGAGACGCGAGGAACGAGCGCTCGAAGGGCGTGTGAGCTTGAGAAAAACTTGCGATCTGGGTATCACGTCCCTAAGCCTAAGCGAAAAGGGCGTGGTGAACACACTCACGCCAAACAAAGTAGTGCACAAGCCGTTAAACCATCGAGGCAAGCTCGGTGGCGAAAAAATCACAACCTCGGAGTGTGCCTACTACAGTGGAGGCGAAGGTGGATCTTGCGGTTGAGCAAATTCTAGGGAAACATCCGGGTAAGCATCTGCTCATTACAGGAGGCATCCATGGTGACGAATTTGAACCCATGGAGGCTGCGCGAAGACTCTGCTCGGTGATTGATCCTGCGACGTTGCATGGCCATGTCACGATCATACCCGTTGCGAACGAACCGGCATTCCGCCGGGGCGATCGCGTAGGCGATGATGGACTCGATCTGGCGAGAACCTGTCCCGGACGTCGCGACGGAACTGTGACCGAACAGATTGCCTGGAGTGTCTCGGAACGTATCAAGCAAGCGGACCTCTATA
>JANNPR010000195.1:0-3195 GCA_031400345.1 Planctomycetota bacterium
GAAGTAGACGTCAAACAACAATCAGCAACGGAACAAAAACCGTCCAAATCGCAAACACACATTGACCCTCAAAATCGTCACTCTTGAGCAGATCAGTCCGCGGCTAACTTCGCTCTCCGAATCCACTCATACTGTAACTACTCGAGATTTGCCTCTACGCCCGCATAGGGATTGCGATTGCTGGGCATCCACTTGCACAGCCCAATTCCAACAAAATAAAGGAGCGTGAGCGGCCCGGCCATAAACAACAACGAGATCGGGTCGGCGGGCGTGAGCACTGCGGAAATGACGAAAATACCTAAGATCGCTATTCGCCATTTCTGAATATACGCCTCAACAGAGACGATTCCAATTCGATGCACGAATAGCATCACCAAAGGCAATTGGAAGCTAACTCCGAAACCGATCGGCAACAACAACACAAAACTAAGCCACTCGCTGATGCGCGGTTCGGGATTGATATTCATCGCCTTATTGAACGTGAACAAGAAATCCAGAACCGGTTCGAAGACAAAGAAAAACGCCGTCCCAGCTCCTGCCATGAATAACAGAATGCTAAACGGCAAGTAGATGTAAACATAATTCTTTTCATGGGGATACAAACCAGCCGCAACAAATAGCCATACCTGGTAGAAAATCCATGGGCTCGTTAGCACAAATCCGGAAACGAAACTGGCCTTCATCCAAATCATGAATACCTCTTGAGCACTCAACGCGCTGATATTGACGCGCATGGGCTTCCAGATCCTACTATGGACCATTCGGGTGGAAGGAACGCCCAGCGGCTCGTTCGCCATCGCTTCGAGGTTTTCCATCGTGCGATCGTCGGGCTTTATCGAGCTGACGTCCTTGTCTTTTGACTCGGACTCGCGCAGTTGTTCCGATGTTGGCCGTTTGTTTTCTTGGGATTTTGACTCGATCTTGGCCGCCTCGCTTGCTGCTGCGACGAGACGTTGCAGTTCGGTTTCTTCGAAGTAAACTTCTTCAAACGTGATGTCATAGATTTTTATGAAATCGACGAAGTCCTTTGACAGTTTATCGCCGTAAGTAGCCGTGAGTTTATCCACGGCGACGCTCACGTAGTATTTTTCGATGGCGTTCGTCAACGGGACTTGAATCAATAATACAACTTGGTTTGCTACCAACATGCCAAGCATGACACCAAGTATTAAGCCGGCGATCGATTTGAAAAGGCACAGCCGCAGTTCTTCCAAGTGTTCGCCAAAGGTCATTGTCGTACCGGCGAACAGGTCATCGTTAGGGCGCTTAACCACGGTTAGTTCCTCGGTCAGGATTCGGCTTCTCGACCATGACAATCGTCCGATCGCCAAACGTGGCCACACTGGGCAACGCTTGCGAGCAGCACAAAGCATTTTTAGGGGCGTACGGTAGGAAGCTGCCGTACCAGCAGATGAGTTGATGGGTAAACTTGCTTCTCCAAGCGAAACTAGCAGGTAGGAGAACTTGGAGAGTCAGCGAAAGAAAGCCTTTCGCGACAGTCCGGCTAAGCCTAACCTTAGACTTCGTAGCTGCGACCACGAAGCGTCATCAACCGTCGCCATGATAACAAGCTCTGCACTTGGCGGCAACGACGGCGACTGCGCCCAATTTCAATCTTTCATCACTCCCGTTACCGAGCGAGCAATTAGTCCATGCCAGATGAACTCTATCCGCTTCGGTTTCGTCCGCTTTTTCGCCGCTATTTATGGGGCGGACGACGACTCGGGACCACCCTGGGAAAACCGATTGGCCCAGAAAATGACTTTGCAGAAAGTTGGGAAATCGTCGACCACGGAAAGGATCAAAGCATCGTTGCCCACGGACCACTTGAAGGTCACTCTCTACATGAAGTCATCACACAGCATTCTTCTGCCCTAATGGGAAAACATGGCGGTTCAAGTTCGTTTCCCTTGCTGTTCAAGTTCCTGGATGCAAGCCAAACTCTTTCCGTCCAAGTTCATCCCAACGACGAACAGGCACAACGTCAAAACCGCGGCATGCACGGGAAAACGGAAGCATGGGTGGTCGTCGACGCCGAACCAGGCAGTGTGGTCTACGCGGGATTAAAACGAGGCTTCGATCGTCCGGTCATCGAACGCGAGTTGCAGCGTGGGACAATCGAGCTCTGCCTCAATCGGTTCGAACCTGGAATCGGGGATTGCATTTTCATACCGGCTGGAACCGTCCACGCGTTAGGAAAAGGGTTGCTGATCGCGGAGATTCAACAAGCCAGCGATACGACGTTTCGTTTGTATGACTGGAACCGCCTTGGAAGTGACGGTGCGCCGCGAGCCCTCCACCTGGAGGAAGGGATGGCTGTAGTCGATTTTAATCGAGGCCCCATTTCTCCCCAGGTGCCACAGCCGACAGATCATCCTGGCGTTAGCAGGCTAATAAGTTGCGACCAAATTGTACTCGACCGATGGCGGATTGACACCGACGAACTCGTGGGTGGCGACGATGTTTGCCACATTATTGCCGTGCTATCCGGCCGTCTGCGATTGGTGGGGGACGCATGCCCTACAGATCTAACTCGTGGGCAAACTGCCTTACTGCCGGCTTGCCTCGGACCTGTGACGGTAATTCCACTTCAGCCAGTTGAATTTCTCGATGCTTATCTACCGTGAAGGGTGCAGTTAAGTTATCCGCCAAAATCGGACGCCAAGGAAACTGCACTGTGATCGTCTCACGTCGATTAGGATCAGCCGAATTTGAAGCTTTGAGGATGGAGGGGAGGCGGGGAGCTAAAGTGCGCCGTCTGCGTTAGTCGATGCTGCGGATACGGGTAAGATGCGGTACTTGATACCTGTCGATTCGGCTTTCGGGATGATGTACGACTGCGTACAATCCGGCAACTAGGCCTTCCCGGGCCGAGCTAAGTCAACTTCGCGTTAGGAAAGGATGTCCTGATGTCTTGCCGTCACCTCATTTCGGTTGCCCTGCTATACCTGCTAGGGACCGCCGGCTGCGGTTACGATCGGCCTCAAATTCGGGGTCCGGGAACCATCCAGCAACAACAGTTGGGCGCGACTGTGCACGATCCCTACGCCGATCCCAACATGGCACCCGAGGTGGTTGGAAGCCGGCCACGCGATTTTCAGAAGCCTTTGCCGGAACCAGTTCGGAACCAGCCCATGCCGGATGCGTTACGAAACCGTTGGTTTTCAAGGTAGTTATTGGTCACTGGTCACTGGT
>JANNPR010000717.1:0-8030 GCA_031400345.1 Planctomycetota bacterium
CGCCAGCAGCTCGACCTGCTGGCCAAGCTGAATGACGATCATCGGCGCAGTTATCCGAACGAATCGGACTTGGAAGCACGCATTCGGAACTATGAACATGCAGCGCGTATGCAATTGGTTGCCGGCGACCTCTTGGATCTATCAAGCGAAACCGAAGAAACAAAGCGACTTTATGGTCTCGATAACCCAGAGACGGCCGGTTATGGGACTCGTTGCCTAATGGCACGGCGACTGGTCGAAAATGGCGTCCGATTCGTGCAGGTCTTCCCTCCTGTCAAACCACAGTTTCAGCCTTGGGATGCGCACACGAATACGAAAACGGAAAACGAAGCGATTTGCAAAAAATGTGACCAACCATCTGCCGCGTTGATCGCCGATCTAAAACGACGTGGCATGCTGGATTCGACGATTGTGTTATGGTCTGGTGAATTTGGCCGGCTACCGGTATCTCAGAATGGGTTCGGTCGTGATCACAACCGCAACGCCTTCAGCTTGATCCTGGCTGGAGGAGGATTCCGCCGCGGCCATGCTCATGGTGCCACCGATGACGTGGGATATCGTTCCGTAGAAGGCCGCGTCAGCATCCAAGATCTGCATGCGACTTTGCTGCACCAGCTGGGTTTGGATCACACGAAGCTTTCGTTTTCCCATCTCGGTAGCGGAGAAACTCTGACCGACGCACGCGTCACGAACGCGAAAGTCGTGCACGAAGTGCTGCAAAGCTAGGTGCTGTGGCACGCCTCCGCTACGTCCATCTAGACGTATCGGCGAAAGAATTTCACCACGAAAGACGCTAAATAAACGAAAAAAAAGACAAGTCGGGTCGCGATAAGGTTGTCTTCTTTTCGTCTGTTTCGTGTTTTTCGTGGTGCAACAAATGAGTATTAAGACGTCACGCGACGATCTCGTGAATCGGACTTCCGCCGTGAGCGATTAGAATTGGCCGCCCTCCGAGATCTGGGACCGTTAGGTGCGGATCGATACCCATCAAGTGATAGACTGTGGCAATGATCTCACTGGGGGACACCGGATGGGTCACGGGGTATGCCCCGTGTTTGTCGCTGGCTCCGTAAACGAGTCCAGCTTTTGTGCCTCCGCCAGCCAACAAACAGAAACCGCATTGAGGCCAATGATCTCGCCCGGCCTTGGCATTGATCTTGGGTGTTCGGCCCATTTCTCCCATAACAATGATCAAGGTGGAGTCCAACAGCCCGCGTGACTCGAGGTCTTCCACAAGCGCCGGAAAGCATTGGTCGAGAATCGGCAAATTGTAGTTTTTGAGCATGCCAAAGTTGTTTTCATGCATATCGTAAGTGAACGCGTGCGGAATAAAATTCTCGGCGTGAACGCTGACGAACGGAACACCCGCTTCCACCAGACGGCGGGCGACGAGCATACTGGAACCAAACAGATTTCGACCGTAACGTTCGCGCATGTGGTCGGACTCTTTTGACAAGTCAAACGCGTTGCGAGACCGATTCGAAGTGATCATCGAAAAGGCTTGCTGCTTAATATTGTCCATTCGATCAATGGCACCGGATTCGCCAAAAGTGCGAACCTGCTGGTCAAGTTGGTCCAGCAAGGTGCGTCGCCGATCGAGCCGATTCGGGGTCATCTCGGGAGGTGGCGCTGAGATGGGAAGCAAGGGATCTCCGATTGGCCACACTGGATCGTAGAAGGGTCGCGCCGGCTCTTTTTCAAAAGTCGGCTGACAATCGCTAAACAAAGGATCAAACTGAGCCCCTAAAAACCCGCCGTAAGGGCCTGGCCGTCGAATGCCCGGGTACATCGACCGCTCACCGAAACCTGGGTAGCACGGGAGACAAAACGCCCCCGGCATGTCCTGCGGCCCCATTCCCAAATATTGGCAAATCGCGCCGATATCTGGGGGGTCCGTGCGCTCGGGCCGCAGCTGACCGTTATCCCCTTGGGTGTAACCGGTCATGATCGGTAAAGGATTATGTGCGTTATAGGTATGCGTAACGCTGCGAATGAGACATGCTTTGTGCATGATTGCGGCGGTTCTCGGTAGATGCTCGCAAATCTGCAGGCCGGGCAATGACGTTGCGATTGGCGAAAACTCGCCGCGAATCTCCGCCGGAGCGCCGGGCTTCAGGTCGAACATGTCCTGATGGCTGGGGCCGCCCAAGAGATTGAACAAGATGACCGAGCGCGTCGGTCCCTGGGGTGCTTTCTCTCGCTTGCGGGCCGCTTGAATCAGGTTCGGCATCGTTGCGCCGCCGAACAGCGATAGCGCTCCGACTCGCATTAGTTCGCGGCGCGTTAAACCATCACACAACTTATGCGGGCGTCCCCAGACACTGAACATCCGCACGACTCCTTTTCAAATCAAAGCGTGAGCACCACGATTGAGATGCAATTCAATAGCATCGGTTGCCTTTGGCGGCCTGGCAAAAGCCGACGCTTTAGCGCGGCCAAAGTCCTGGCAGGATCTGTACAACCGTCGATTATGGGATCATCGTCTAACGTCGCCTAGTTTACAATGCGGATGATTATTACGCTGGCCTATCGAAATACGACCCATGCTTCAGCAAATTGAATTACCGAATCTGATTGATGCACCACCGTTGTCACGTGAAGCACAGGCCTTGTTGGTGGAAGCAGAGCGTCGCATCGACGAATTCATACACCGACGGGAACGCCCCTTAATACACAATTTTGTGCCAAGCGACTTTCGATCTGTCGATGCGCACCTAAGATGGATCGTGGAACGGCAGTTGGCCGCTGGTCGCGCATTCTGCGAATGGGGGAGTGGCTACGGGGTGGTGACCCTGCTCGCGGCACTGCACGAGTTCGACGCGTGCGGGATTGAAGTTGAAGCCGAGTTGGTGGAAGAGGCTCGGCAACTCGCCGAAGATTTCGATATTCCCGCACAGTTCGCTCATGGAAGCCTCATTCCGGAAGGAGGCGAACGGGTCGCCAAATACTTGGAAGATGTCGCCAATATCGACATCGATTCGCACGATGGCTATGACGAGCTCGGTCTGGACGTAGACGACTTCGATTTGTTCTTCGCATTTCCGTGGCCAGGCGAAGAAAGATTCTGGGAGCAACTCTTCGATAAATATGCGGCAGACGGTGCGTTACTGCTGACGTATCACGGCGTCGAGGATTTTCGTCTGCAAAGGCGAACAGCCCGTTAACAAACTTTCTGGCAACATACGCATCGGGGTGAGGATCTAACCACGAAACACGCGAAACACTCGAAAGAAAAGACATGAAAAAAACAGGGACATGTCATGGCGGACCTGACTTACAAAAGGCCCTCGCAACAACTGGGAACGGAGCGTGAAATGTTTTCGCTTTCGTTTGTTTCGTGATTTTCGTGGTTCGAACGACACAGCCAAGAAACGACACAGCCAGGGCGATTTATGAACGCGACGAGTCGCGAGATGCCCTGGCCGATAACGAGCCGTGTTAGCGCATAGTCATGGGCGACTGCGGGACGTGGAAGCCGTATTAACCGAACCAACCCTTTTTGGTAAACGATTTGATGGCTTTGTCCTCGTCGGCATGAATGTCGAAGACCTTATTAAGCTTTGTGATCTTGAAAACCTCCATGACGTTTGACGAAATCTCGCACAGCTTCAAGACAACTTCCAATGTTTTGCATTGTTTATTTAGCAAGACCAATTTGCCAATCATGGCCGAGGACATAAACGACACGCCCTGGAAATTGACGACCATCTTCTTCTTGTCTTTCGCCGAGACCGCCATGTCCATTAACTCTTTGCCAATTTGCTGAATCTTCGCTTCGTCCAAGATTTTTGCTTCCGTGAATTGGACGACAAGAATGTCTTCGAATTCCTTCGACCGCAACGATGTCATATCTATCTTCCGTTTCGTTCAGAATGAATCAATAAATGTTGTACGACAGGGCGTCATTTCCCAGTCGATTAATCAACAAATTAACACGGGCAAAGACCGGATGCAATCATCTTTGATCGTTGAACCGGGTGGCGATTGAGGACAGGGCGCCTCGATATTCCACCACAAGCCACCTGTTTCAACAAGCCCCACAAGGAAAAGGTTTATGTGCATCCGGAGCTGACCGCAGTGTCGGTTCGTTCACCTATCCCCGACTGAAAAGAAACCAGTGGCGGCAACTTAACATGACCGTCGCGATACAGCACATTATAGGCAAAAAATGGCACAATATGGCCACTCGGTAACATGTGATGAGTACAACACTTCATCAGACGCCGAAGGGTGAAATCATAGGCATCTAAAAAAGAGGTGATGGTGATGCGATGTACCATTGCCGATCCGCTTCGACGTTCGAGAAGTCTGTCGTCATGATTTTTCATTGAGTATGTGCATCATGACTTCCGCCGCAGTCGTTTGAGGGGTCGGTTCTTGTCCGTCGAGCACGACCTGACCAGGTACGTCAAACAACGAAAGGTTTTCCAGTTTTTGTTCCCGATGCGGATTCAGCAAATCCAGTCGCAATGCCTCCTTGGCTTCGCGAATCGCTTCAGCCCGAAGTTTCTCATCCTGCGGCACCAAATAACAGGCCCAAGCCAGTTGTGCGTGCACAAAACTACTATTCGGGTACAGCAATGCAGATTCACGGTAATGTCCCACCGCTTGTATGATCAATCCGGAATCTCCAAATTTGCGGAAGGCTTCCAACCACCATCCTCCCGCCAGCAGTCGCGCTTGATAGGATCTCCGAGTTCGATGCAGCATTTCCTCCAACTGAGTTTCAAACCGACGTTTTCGATCGGCGTCACCGGTCATGGACCAAACCTGTTGGCTAATCATAGCCAAGGGATGCAATGGCTCGTCTGATTTTGGATCCGCATCCGCAGCCAGTTGGTACTGTTGTTCTGCGGCGGCAAGCTTGTGTTGAGCCAGGCTTAACACGGCCTCTTGCGTGTATGTTTCGCGCTGCTGCACAGGGAAAAACGTCGTTGTCAGGAATACAAACAACAACAAGGCAGGGACGGCGATTCCAATTAATGGACCGAAGCCAAACGATCCCAACCGGGCGGTTGTGGGAAGTTTCGCGTTACCGGTTGAAAGAGCGATAAGTAGCCACAGCGATTGCGAAACCCCGGTGAAACTGATGCCACCCGCACCGAGTAGATTCACCAACAGAACAACGGCCGGAATTGCTGTAGCGAAACGTGGCAGCGAACCTCGGATCACCCATTCGTGCAACCCAAACACGACCAGCACTGCGACGGGCAGACCGGTGTACAAAATTGCCAAGTCCGGAATGAAGCCAGCGAGTAGTCCCAGCGGAAATGCCAGCAGTATTCCGAGTGCACCACCCAAATAGGCATTGCGAATGCAAGCGGAACTGGCCGGATCGTCTGCAGATACCTCTCCAATAATCACCGCACTCTGTCTTCGCGTGTCTTTGATCAGTCCAGCAAAGACGGCCAGGAATGCCACAGCGGCAGGTGTTCCGGCCGTGGCCCAAACTTCCAAAATGAAATTGTGAGGATCGGATACTGTTTCACTGGCCTCAGGTAGTTTGTATTGGGTGTAATACTGCTGAAAATTTCCGGGCCCGCATCCCAGCCAGAAGTGATCGGCGATCATCGCCGCTGTGGAGCGCCAGTATTGAAATCGGTACAGCACCGACTTCGACGACTCAGACACAACCAGCCAATCCAGTCCGCCCATCACCAGAGCGACAAACACGGCGACCACCGTCGTTCCTACCAGGACTGCTGCCATTCGCCAGTCCGGTCGCCAACCGTCTCTGCGTCCATAGATGGTTACCAAGACGATCCCGAAAATTACAGATAGCCACGCGGTACGGCTCTTAGTAAGTACCAGGCACAAAATCATTACGACGACGCTGAGCCCGATCGCAGCGAGCACACGTGTCGAACGTGGTGGAACTCGCAAGATGTTCAACGACAAAGAAATCGCACAGACCAACCAGGGGGTCATAAATCCCGCCAAAGAATTGGCGAGTGAAAACGTGGCATACGGTTCCGTGCTGCCGACACGGTCCTCCAACTGTTTGCGCTGCGATGAACCAGGTGGCGCATGCAGGCCCATTTTCTGGACGGCCAAATCAGGATTTGTTTGAAACTCAGCGCGGGCCGCCGGCATACTGACCTTGTATTGAAAGAACGAATAGGTGGCTAAGCAGCTCGCCAGTCCAATAAACACCGAAACGACCGCCCTGCGTGCCCCCTCGCCACGGATCAAGTTCCGGCCGACGATGAGACACAGTCCCAAGGTCACCCACTGCCAAAGCATGTTGTGAGCTTGACGCGGTTGACCCTGTGGGGCCATGACTAAGGCACTGAGAGAATGGCATCCCAAAAAGATCAACATTGCCATGTCCGACCAACCGAGCTGCATCCTCCAGGATCGAGTAACCGCCATACCCCAAAGCCAACCGGCAATCAGCAGCAACCAGACTAGCACGAAAGGAAGTCCTAGGGCCGAGACCGCGGCCGATTCACTCGGTACCATCGGCGTCGCAACTAGAATCGCCACCAAGCCGATGAACCAGACGCCCCGTAAACGGTCCTGATGGATCTCTACGGCGGCTTGCTTTCGTGATGCGGTTTGTTCGTGCTTTTTCTGCTTCACGATTTCATCTTTCGTCGCGCCCCAGACTCTAGAATAGCGACGAGCAACAGGAGGCAAAGGATCATGAGCAGGATCAGGAATGCTCCAACCGTATCGACACGATGTAACAAGAGGGCGCCAAATCCGCATGTAGCCGTGGTCAAGTAAATGGTCAGCACGGCTTGCTCCTTGGTGAGACCTAGCTCGACCAAGCGATGCGAAAAATGACTCTTGTCCCCCTGAAATGGACTTCGACCTTCGCGCAATCGGATCCACAGCACGGTGACAAGATCGTACAGCGGCACCGCCATGACGCACAAAGGCGTTAACACGGCATGCGTATTGGAGGTGTAACTTGAATAGGTTGATAACAACGTGGCCACCGCAATCGTAAACCCTACGAAATAGCTACCGCAATCGCCCATAAAGATTTTAGCTGGGGGCCGATTGTGCCACAGAAAACCTAACAACGAACCGACTAGTACCAACAATAAACCGCTGACGAACAGCTGCGGTTTTTGCGTGGTGGGGTCCGGATGCAACAACAGCGCGGCCGCTAACATAGCCGCGGCGATCGCGGCAATTCCGCCCGATAACGCGTCCATGTTGTCCAGCATATTGAACGAATTGATCAAAGCCACAATCCACAGCACCGATAACAACCATTCAAGCTGCGGAATTCCGATGAACGCGGTTAGTCTCACCTGTCCCCAAGTCACGGCCACTACGGCAACAGCCAACTCAACCAGGATCCGCATTTTCCAATTTAGGCCATGCCGATCGTCCCAAAGGCCAAGCAACGTCAACACGGTTCCGCAACCCAACAGCAGCCACAGGCGAGGAAACTGCAATCGTAATCCAGATAAGTGCGGCGTTACCCATCCAGGCAATTTTGCGGCTACGAAGGCGTTGGTGTCGGCGCCGTGGACGATCACAAACAGTAGTGCGAAACTGCCGACAACGCCAAACCATATTCCCAGTCCACCTCCTAAGGGTGTTGGCGTCGTGTGAACCTTCCGTGCGCCTGGCCGATCGACCAAGCCGATTCTGGGAGCGACCGATCGCATCACCCTCACGCTTAGCCAGGCCAGCGCCATGCTTGGCAATACGGCCGCCCACAGGAAGACAAAAATTTGTTGATTATTCATTACGCCCGCGCAGATAACGGCGGCACTGGTCAAAGAATCGATGATAATCGGCTCTGCGGTAATTCGGATAGGTCCACGGTCTAACCTGCCAAGCACCATGCTGATAGACCAACGTCGCCTCCGCAAAAATCCCACGCTCCAGGTAGATCCGATGATCGCGATCTTTGGTCGTCGCCAGAACAAGCTTGGCTTCGCTGAGGTATCCCGGATCGAGGTTCAGCGGTCTGCATTCCGGAAGGGAATGTGCCAGTTTGAATTCCTCTTCCCAATCGTTAGTTGTATGTTTCAGTTCGACTAGTTGAGCCGGTCCGGCTCAACTAG
>JANNPR010000730.1:0-4172 GCA_031400345.1 Planctomycetota bacterium
CCAAAGCTGCGACATGCCCAGTCTGGATGCCAACCGAGGGCATGGAAGCAACGGGGTCATCGTTTCGTCCAGCGTTACTAACTCCGCGTCACCCGCCGGAAGCAGTTCGGAGTATCGCCACATGTTCGCTGGCCGGTTCGACAGCATTTCTTTGCGAAGAGCAGAACGAACGCGAGCTAAATCGTACCGAACCCACAAGGGCCGATCACGGTACATTGTTTGGAGTTGGTCGGCGGGTAGTTGCGTGCCATCAATTGCGGCTTCGAGATGAGTAACGTAGTTGGGCATGGAATACTCGGGAGCTGAAAAAGCAGGTAAAAGGGGTGGGTGCGTGGGGAAATAGTGCGAAACGCTGTCAAACTGCGTAGGAAACCAAGGGAATTCTGTTTTACACGAGCTCTGACATGTGCGTGAACCCATATTGTCGTATCTGTCAAGCCATTCGCGCGATTTTGAGTTAAGGATTATTCAGATTCTGAAATTGAGGGAACGAAAGGGACTTTCCGGTCGTCATTAATCAGGCCTGTATTGAGGATTCGTATGGCAGGGATTGCGCGCGTTGATCGGAACGGGAAGACAAGTCTGACTACATCGCCGGGAGTTAGGGATTTCTCGCCTTTTCTTCAGCGACAGCGCTGAAAGAATGGAAGACGCCAAATACCCTGAAGACTGGTGATCGGAGAAGGGCAAACCTCTAGGTAATTTATCACTATGAATCGAAACTCTCGAATCTCGCGTAACGGTCTGATTCGCAAAATTCGTCGTTTTTTGGGGAAGAATAAGGACGCAAATCGTCGCCGCATGTCGGCTTTTCGCGTCGAATGCCTCGAACCGCGAATGATGTTGCACGCCGGAGAACTGCATGACGGAGCCGAAGCTGAAGCCCCCGATTATGATCCGACGTCGGGATACCACATCCATGGTGAGTTGACCATCTGGGTGAATGGCTCGAAGGTTGCGATTCCTCAGGGCATCGGAGACACCGTAGGGATCCATACGCATGATGACAGCGGCAAGATCCATATGCATCCCAATACGACAGCCCCGGGGTCCCGCACCCAGTTCCTCGACCTAGGTGACTTCTTCGACATTTGGCGTACGGACCCGGACGCCGAAGATCGGCGAGCCGACGCAGTCCTAAGCTCTACGCAACTATTGAATAACACCGTCGACTCAACGCATCGTTTACAGATGTTTGTCAACGGAATCGAAACGACCGAATTCCAGAACTATCAGCCTAAAGATGGCGATCGAATGGTATTGGTATATTCGACCAACCCAGTCGTCGTTCTAAATACCACCCAGGGTGACGTGCCGATCGAATTGTTACGCGACCGGGCTCCAGGTTCCGTCAACAACTTTCTGAATTACGTGAACGATGGGGATTACAACAATTCGATATTCCACCGTTATGTTCCTGGATTCATCATTCAGGGTGGTGGTTTTCGCACTTCGACAGACACGTTCACTAATGCCTCTCAATTCACAAACGTTCCCGGCGATGCACCCATTCAAAACGAGTTCGGTCTATCCAACACGGCCGGTACTTTGGCGATGGCGAAGTTAGGCGGAGATCCAAACAGCGCTACGAACCAGTTCTTTCTGAATCTGGCCAATAATTCTGGGAATCTTGATAATCAGAACGGTGGCTTCACGGTTTTCGCCCGGTTGTTGGATGAGGCCTATATTTCGGACGTAACCGATCTCACCCGCACCAACGCCGGCGGTGCTTTCACCGACCTTCCTATCGCGGGAACCAATCAACTAGTTGTGCTCCGGTCGGTGACAGGTGATGGCTCCATCCGCGGGACGATTTTCCAAGATCCTGACGGCGATGGTATTCGGGACACCGGCGAGAACGGGTTGGCGAACATGACTGTTTTCGCGGATGCAAACGACAACAGAACGTTGGACACCGGGGAATTCTCGGACGTTACCGACGCTAATGGCGCCTATATTGTGTCCGTGCCGTCGGGGCAACACATCATGCGGCAGCAGCGACGACCCGATTTCAATCAGACATTTCCCAATGTCACCGATAGCCAAACTGTGATCGTGCAAGTAGGACGCGAGGTTGCCGATATCAACTTCGGTAACATCGCCACCCAGGTTTCATTTCGATACGAAGTGACCGATACCAACGGCAACCCGGTGACAGGCGCGTTCAACGTAAACGATGAGTTCCTATTGCGTGTTTTTGGACAGGACATGCGTGCTACGTCGCCCAATGGTTTCGGCGTATTCGCTGCTTATCAAGATATTGGCTTCGATGCCTCGCGAGTGACTACGGTTGGGAATCCAACGTTTGTTGCTCCATACACGAACGGCACATCGGGCACAGTCCGACCCTCTGGCGAATTGGACGAATACGGAGCGTTCGCCAACAGCTTGTCGCCGTTGGGTAAAGATGAAGCCTTAATCTTCACGCAACGATTCCGGGCAACTCGTGGCGGGGCTGCCATTTATACCGGTAACCAGGCGGACTTATCCCCCGCACATGATGTACTGTTATTTGGCACAGCTTCAGCGGTTCCACCAAACCAAATTTCATTCGGGCTTACGTCGCTCACCATTAACGGTCCTTCGGGAATCAACGATATCTTTAACGTCAACGAGGACTCGAGCAACACGACACTCGACGTCTTGGCGAACGATACTACGCAGGGGAACGTTCAGAGTCTTACCATTTCTGCTGTTGGCGCTAGGAATAAGGGTGGAACGGTTACCATCGCAGCTAACGGAAAGACTCTCTCCTATACTCCTGCGGCCAATTTCTTCGGCGAAGAGACGTTTACGTATACCGGCACGGATGGCGGCACGAGCTACACAGCAACTGCTGTGGTCCAAGTATTTCCCATTAACGATCCGCCAGACGCCGTGAACGATTCCTTTTCTGCCACTGAAGACAGCACTAACAACTTCTATGATGTGTTAGGCAACGATATCATCACGCCGGATCAGACCGATCCCGGAGAAAAGCTGCAAGTCCTATCGGTTGTGGCCGCTTCGGCACAAGGTGGTACGGTCACGCGAGGTTCCAGCGGGACACATGTATTGTATTCGCCAAAAGCCAACTTCGTCGGCACGGATACGTTTACCTACACAGTTACTGACCGCAACACCGGCGGCTTGAATGATACTGCGACGGCGACCGTTACCGTCAGCGCGACCAACGATCCCCCGACAGTCGGCAACGATACTTTCACAGTAGCCGAAGACTCGACGAACAACATTTTTGACGTCCTGATCAACGATACTACGGCACCTGACGTCGGCGAAACGATGACCATTACCGCTGTAACTACCGGTAGTCGAGGTGGCAGGGTTTCAATCCAGACAGGCGGGGCCAAGGTCATTTACGCTCCGGCTGCGAATTTTGCCGGCACGGAAACATTCACGTATACAGTGAGTGACGGTACTAATACGACGCCGGGAACGGTTACCACCACGGTTACGAACGTGAACGACAATCCCACGGCCGTTAACGACACGCTAACCGCCACGACAAATTCGGCTCCAGTCACTCTGCCCGTTTTGGTCAACGATTCGTCGGCCCCGGATACGGGCGAAACATTGTTTATCCAATCGGTCACTCAGGGTTCACAGGGTGGTACGATTACGCTTGGTAGCGGAGCCATTCAGTACAAACCGGCAACCGGTTTCAAAGGAACGGAAACATTTACTTACACGATTGGCGATGGAAATGGTGGTACGGCGACCGCTACGGTTAGCATTAACGTGCGCGATTTCATACCCAGCAGCATCGCCGGTTCTATTTTCATCGACGCGAACGCAAATGGTGTTAAGGAAGAAGGCGATCATCCAATCGCCGGTGCCACAGTTACTTTGACCGGCACCGATAGTTTCGGTGTAGCAGTCCAAAAAACGGCGAAAACCTTGGGTGACGGCTCGTACAAGTTCGCTGAGTTGGCACCGGGTGCCTATGTGGTCACGGAAACTCAACCTGCGTTCTTAGCCGACGGTACGGATCACGTGTTTTCGCTATTTTCCACTGTCGGTGCGAATGACCAGCTGAATATTCAACTGGCGCAAGAAACTGACTCCGTGGCCAACAACTTTTCGGAAGTTGGTCGTCAAGCGGCCTTCATTTCCGTACGCGATTTGTTTGCTTCGACTCCACGACAGGCGGTATTTGCAGCAGTTCACCCCAC
>JANNPR010000764.1:0-7317 GCA_031400345.1 Planctomycetota bacterium
CGTTGCTTTACAAAGGACTGGGGCGGCTGCATTTCGCCGGCGAGCACACCAGTTACAAGTTCGTCGGTTACATGGAAGGCGCGCTCAACTCAGGTGCCGCCCTGGCCATGCGGCTCGCCAAACGCGACGGTGTTTTGAAATAAGGTAACAGTTTAGCCATCTGAAATTGATTGAGGGGAGAAGGAGGGATGAAGTGTGCCACTTCTGGCAGCCGCTGGAGTTGGTTTGACGACAGGTACACGTTTTTTCAGCGGCAGGCCAGTGCGCAGTCCGGAAAGTGTTAGTTCCCGATTCAATCCACCCGGAGAAAGCACTGGCTCGCCGCCGAAAGTCCGTCTTCGAATGTCCACGTCAATTCCGGCGGCCGCCAGATGGCACACTGCGTCCTTCACCGTTTCTAGCTTAACTCCATTAACCCACTATTCGCAGACTCAACCATGAATGGCAAGGCAAAGCCCCCGTTCTTTTTCGCCGTGACGATCGTCGTCCTATCTCTGGTCGCTTTTGCAGCCTTCCGACTATACAAACGTTCGAACGCGTCGGCGGAGCATGTTTCCAGGCCTCCGGCAGCCGGCGGTACGGGCGCGCCTGGTACGGGCGCGCCTGACTCGCACGGCGCCGGAATTCCGACGCCTCCCGTAAGCAGTAGCACGCCGGTGGCTCGGCCTATCGATCCGGAAATCGCGAAGAAGTTTGTGTCCTATGAGGGGGAGCTGCCGAATCTGGGGCCTCCTGGTGATTATAAACTCGTGGGCGATACGCTCGACGTGGAAATCAGCGACTGGCCCGGTTACGCCGCGCTGATCGTGGCTAACGGCGGCCTGGAGCCGAATGAAAACTCGTTCTTTTATCGCAACCACAAGTTCAAGTTGAAACTCGTGATCAGCGAGGCCGAGGCCGAAGGGTGGCGACGGATCAACAGCGGCAATACGGCCGTGACCGTTACGACTGTCGACGTGCTGTCACTGTATGGCCCTCAGTTAAAGGTCGAAGTCCCCATTCAACTTGACTACTCGCGAGGTGGTGACGGCATTTTGACGCTGCGTGAAATTACCAGCATCAACCAGCTTAAAGGCAAGACGGTGGCGGTGGCCCAATTCACGGAAGCCGATTTCTTTATCCGTTTCTTGGCTCAGGAAGCCGGGCTGGGCGTTAAGCCGCTTTCCGGCCTGGAAGATTCATTGGACCCCGCTCGCATTAACTTGGTGTTCACGGAGACGGCGGAGGAAGCGGCGGAGGTTTTTTCGCACTTCGTCGAAAAGGGTGATTCACGCGTCAGTGGTGCCGTAACCTGGAGCCCATATACAGTGGAAGTGCCGCAACAATTTCCCGAAAAGGTGCGACTCTTAACCAGCAACCGCAATTTGCTGGTGGTTGCGGATATCCTGATCGTGAACGCTGGTTTCGCCAAACAGAATCCCAAGATTGTTGGCGGACTTGTGGAGGGGATCCTGCGCGGCGTGGAAGATATTCGCAAGGACCCTGAGGGCACGTTGCCCGTCATCGCCAAGGCGCTGGACAAGTCCACAAACGAAATGCGCGAGTTACTTAAGGACGTACACCTCTCCAACCATGCTGAAAACATGCTGTTTTTCTCGGCCGAAGGCGGTCAGATCGGAACGTTCCAGGAGATTTACTATTCCTCCGTGTACGCCTACGGCAAGGAGGTCATCAAATCTCCGGTCGCTCCGGAGAAACTCATCAATCGGACCTATGTCGAGGAGCTTGCCAAGGCCGAGCAGTTTCAGGGACAGGAAGTGCGATTGCGGCCCATCAAGAGCAGCGAAAAGAAGGAAAGCCTCGAAAACAATCCGCTGTTCACCAAACAGATTCGCTTTCGTTTCGAGCCGAACAGCACCGAACTGGATTTGAATGACTCCTCCAACCAGGGAGCGCTAAAAGATCTAACCACATTGTTGCGCCTGTTCCCAGGTTCCTACCTGCTCCTCCGGGGCCACCTCGATAACGGCAAGATGGAGGAGTTCAAGCAACGGGGCGACGCTTTCTATCGCAAGCAGTCGGTGCGTGCCGTCGAGCAGTCCAAATTGCGCGCTGAGTCGGTCAAGGCCGAGTTGGTAAAACATAGCTTCGACGAAAAGCGGTTCGACGCCGAAGGTCGCGGCTGGGACGAACCACTGCCCGAAGCCACATCCGACGAAAATCGACGAGTCGAAGTACAGGTCTTCACGTTGGAGTGAGAATAACATGGGCCCATTACGCGAGAACAACCGAAACGCGGCGATAGCCTGCGTGTTCTTTACGACGGCGATAGTCATCGCAACCGGTTGCGGAAGGAGTGCCACGCATACCAACAACGAGGTGCCGAGCGGCAATTATCAAATTCCCCTGGAAGCCACCTCCAACTCGGACGCACGCCAACCCGATACCGTTGGACTCATCTTTTGCCTGGATGTTTCGCGCAGTATGGACAGCTTGATCGACGGTAAGGCGAAGATCGACATCAGCAAAAACGCCATGCGCACGGTGTTCGGGCAGGTCGAGTCCTATGTTGAGTCCCATCCCGACAAAAAGGTTCAGGTGGGGCTGGTCTCGTTCAGCGGCAACACACGTCTTGTCGTGGCGCCTGCACCGTTCCATAAAGCCCGCTTGGAACGTGAACTCGGTGCCCTCCGATCCAGTGGCGGCACAGCCATCGGCGACGCGATGATCCTAGCCATTAGCGAATTGCACAAATCCGGTGTCGAGAGCCGGGCGATCATCGTCATGACCGACGGCGAAAACAACGCCGGCATCCCGCCAGAGCAGGCGATGCAGGCCATCCGCGGCAATCAAAATTCCCTCCAGGCGCCGACCGAAGACGTGGCTGTATTTCTGGTAGCTTTCGACGTGAAGTCCGGCGTGTTTCAAAAGGTGGGCCAGGCCGGCGCGTCCGTAGTAGAATCGCGGGACGAGAAGTCTTTACAGGAAATGCTCAATACCGTGGTCGAGGAAGTTCTACTGGAGAAGCAGTAACCATGGCCTTCCTCAATTCCATCCACTGACCCAATGCCGACGACTTTCGTCTCGCGTAACCCGGCGTTGGATGTGCCAGATCTTCAGGAGTAGGAGAACTAAGTAATGCACGGCGCCAAAATGGAATAAGGAGTAGTGAAAAATGAAAAGTGCAAAGTGCAAAGTGACAAATGCAAAGCGATCCCGTAGACGCGCCGAACCGACCTCTCTTCATTTTTCATTTTGCAATTTGCAATTCTCATCGACGATGTATCTGTATTTCTGGTAGCCTTTCACGACTACTCAACTTTCGTCTGAGTTCTCGCAGTCACGAAGGAACGCCTCATGTATTCCCCCATAGAGTTTCCCATGATCCGCGTTATGACAATGTTCCGCATGATCATCGTCGTCGCGATAGGTCTGCAGTTGTACACAAACGACTCGCCTGCACGGGATCTCAAGTATGAGGCGCATCCGTTGGATCCGCTCAGCAATTCCGAACTGGAAACCGCCGTCGCCGCGCTGAAGTCTTCCCGGGAGCTGTCGGACGATGTATTCTTTCCGCTGCTCGCATTGCACGAGCCGGACAAGAACGAGGTAGCGGCGTTTGTACCGGGGACCGAAATCCGTCGTCGCGCGGCCGCCGTCGTAATGGATCGCAAAGCGAATAAGACCTACCAGGCCGTTGTCGACTTGACTTCCCGCTCGGTCGAGTCTTGGAAAGAGGTGCCCGGAGCGCATCCCGCGGTGCTGCTGGATGAATATGGCACCGTGGGGGCCATCGTCCGTCTGGATCCTCAGTGGCAGGCCGCCATGCGCCGGCGCGGCATCACGGACTTCAATCAAGTCTATTTGGATTGTTGGGCGCCCGGCTACGTCGTAGTGCCTGGCTCCGAGGGCGCGCGGCTGATGCGCGTACTCTCATTTTTCAAGGGTCAAGCTATCAATCAGTACGGTCGACCGATTGAAGGCGTGGTGGCGATGGTCAATGTGAACACCGGCAAAGTGGTGGAATTGGTTGACACGGGAGTCGTCGCCGTGCCCGACGAAACGGTTACCGACTTCTTCGATTCCAAAGCGATTGGTCCCGCGCGGGAGGCGCCCGGGCGGCTGACGACTGCGCAAGCCGAAGGTCGCGGCTTTGAAATCCTGGGCAACGAGATTTCATGGCAGAAATGGAGGTTTCGCTACACGCTGCACCCTCGCGAGGGCTTAGTGCTACATACCATTGGTTACCAGGAGGGTGATCGCGTAAGGCCCATTTTGTACCGGGCCTCCGTGGCGGAGATGGTTGTACCTTACGCGGATCCGAGCCTAGCTTGGAATTGGCGCAGTGCTTTTGACCAGGGCGAATACGGCCTGGGCCGCACTTGCAATTCACTACAGCTCGGCAAAGACGTACCGTCGAACGCAATATTGTTGGATGCGGTGTTCGCCAACGACCGCGGGGTGCCTTATGTGCATCCGGCCGCGCTGAGTGTCTACGAACAGGATGGCGGATTGCTCTGGAAACATTTCGACCCTGATTCGGGTAAGACGGCCAGTCGTCGTGGCCGGCAACTGGTCATCACCTACGTCACCACTATCGGCAACTATGACTATGCGTTGGACTGGACGTTTCACCAGGATGGATCCTTGGAGTTGGGAGTGCATCTGACTGGAATTCTGCTTGGCAAAGGTGTCATTCCACAATCGTGCGAGAACTGCAAACAATTGGCTACTGCCAAGTCAGCGGTCGAGCCACAGGGCGATCAGCGTTACGGGACATTGGTCGACGAAGCCGTCGTCGCCACGAACCATCAGCACCTGTTCAGTTTCCGCTTGGACTTCGACATCGAGGCCCCTGACAACAGCGTTGCTGAGTCCAGCGTGCGTGGACTGCCCACCGGCCCGGACAACCCGCTCGGAAACGCCTTCATCCACGTGGAAACACCTCTTCGCGTCGAGTCGCAAGCCCGCCGTGATCTGAACCTTGCCGAGCATCGCCGCTGGAAAGTGTACAACCCGACGATCCGCAACGCACGAGGACATCTCGTGGGTTACGTGCTTGAGCCTGGCCCGAACTCGGTGGCCTACGCACAGGCCGAGTCTCTGGTCCGCAAGCGCGCAGGCTTCATCAATCACCACGTCTGGGTCACACGCCACAAGCCGGACGAGAATCACTCGGCGGGTGACTATCCGCGCCAACGGTCCATCGGCGAGGGTCTGCCACTGTGGAGCGGCGACGAGTCGCTGGAGAACCAGGACTTGGTTCTCTGGTACACACTGGGAATCACGCATATTCCACGCGCTGAAGAATGGCCCGTCATGTCAGCCGCACACACCGGGTTCCGCCTTGCTCCAGCCGGTTTCTTCTCGCGTAACCCGGCATTGGATGTGCCCGATGTACAGGAGTAGGAGAAATACGGAATGGACGGAGACAAAATGGGAATTGCAAAATGCAAATTGCAAATTGCAAATTGCAAAATGCAAATTGCAAAGTGCAAAGTGCAAAGTGCAAAGTGACAAATGCAAAGCGACAAATGCAGAGTGATTCCGTAGACGCGCTGAGCCGACACCTCTCTTCAATTTTCATTTTGCATTTTGCAATTTGCAATTTGCAATTTTCATTCTGCACGTTGCATGCTGTTTCTTGCGCGTGACAATGCCAAAGATTGCGCCGGCAGCAGCGAATCAATAGACCAAAAGGCCTGATAGCGGTTCTCACGTTGCTCACCATGTTGGCAAGATACAAAGGAAAAGGCCAAAGGCCAGGGCCCCAACAATGATCACGGTGCGGATGGTGCCCTTGGCGTTCCTACCCCTCGTTTATGCAAACGCTGAGTAACGTTAGTCCCGTGAAGTGGGGTATCTTAGCATTGGAGGGTGCCATCTGGCGGAAATTTACCCTAGCTGAGATGCTGATCCCCTGCGGAGTTCTCTTGGCATTCGGTGCGGTTTCGTTTGCCGTTGGAGCAACGATCCTTTCCAAACGCGAGCTGTGAAACCATACCCACCCGAAGCGCAAGCGAGGAAAACAGGCTGGTCCTTCGCGATGGCTTCGATGTACGTATCGTTGACTGTGTGAGGTCCATGAGAGTTTCCTCGCTTGCGCGTCGGGTTGGTATATCGTTCCAAACATTCCCACTCAGGGATTCAAAAAAATGATTCGATTTTTAATCGTTGCTTTCGCGTCGTTGTATATTTTTACGAACTCGCTACTGGCCGACTCGCCATCTCATCGTGCCGAGCTGGTCTTTCCGTTGCACCAACAGCACAATCATGCGCCGGGAATTGTAGAGTGTCCGAACGGCGACCTGCTGGTGTCCTGGTATCGCGGATCTGGCGAACGGTCGGCAGACGATGTCGCCGTGTTTGGCGCTCGGCTGCGCAAACAGGGCACGACTTGGAGTGACTCCTTTCTGCTCGCCGACCACCCGGAATTCCCCGACTGCAACACGTGCATGATGATCGATCGCCATCAGCGCCTTTGGCTTTTCTGGCCTACGATATTGGCCAACACCTGGGAGTCGTGTCTGACCAACTACCGAGTTTCATCGTCCTATTCTGACGATGGACCTCCCAAATGGGATCGTGAGGCGGTGATCCTACTCAAGCCGGCAGATTTCGGCGACGAAGCGAAGCAAATATTAGATCGCGAACTCGGCGTTCTGAAAGCTACTCTCAGTGAGCAGCAACAGGCCAAGATTAATGAGCTTCGCGAACGGCTAGGAAACAAACTCTACCAGCGGCTGGGTTGGCAGCCACGCTGCAAGCCAACCGTGCTTCCCAGTGGTCGTATTCTGTTGCCGCTGTATAGCGACACGTTTTCGATATCGTTAATGGCAGTGAGCGATGACGATGGCATGAACTGGTACGCCAGTAAGCCGCTGATTGGTTTTGGCAATATTCAACCCAGTGTCCTGCGCCGTAACGAGGGCACTTTGGTGGCCTTCATGCGCGAGAACGGTCCTCGCCAAAGGATTCGGATCTGCGCATCAACGGATGATGGCATCTCTTGGGGAAGCGTCGGGCAATCGGATTTGCCCAATCCCGGTTCGGGCGTCGATGCCGTTCGTCTCAGGAACGGTCACTGGCTTCTGATTTACAACGACACCACCAGGGGTCGTAATAGCCTGGCAGTTTCCCTGTCGGAAGACGAAGGGCACTCTTGGAAGTGGACCCGTCATTTGGAACGAGAGCCAACGGGCTCGTTCCATTATCCAGCCATCATTCAGGGCGCCGACGGGACTATCCATGCTGTCTACAGCTACTTTGTCGAAGCAGGTAAAAGCATGAAGCACGCCGCGTTCAATGAAGAGTGGATAAAAGAAGGGGATAACAAAGAGTAAGAACCGGAGTACGTTGTAGTAGGCACACTCCGTG
>JANNPR010000768.1:0-3107 GCA_031400345.1 Planctomycetota bacterium
GAGTGCGCCGTCGCTGAATGCATTGAACGGGTCACACAAAGATTCCATATCGCACCTCAGCGCGTGTTTATCGCCGGAGCGGGCTCAGGGGGTACGATGGCTTTGCGAGTCGGTCTCCTAAACCCGCACCGTTTTGCCGGCGCATTGTCCATTGGGGGACGGATGCCCGTGGGCAGTTCGCCCTTAAGAAATCTGCCTCACATCCGTCAGCTGGCAATGTGGTTGGCGTTTCGTACCTCTGATGCCTCCATCGACGGCATTTGCAGTGATTTGCGACTTCTGCATTCGGCAGGAGTCAATGTCATGCTTCGTCACTACCTCTGTACCGAGGCGATTGCACCCAAAATGCTGAGCGACATCAACCAGTGGGTCATGGAGCGAGTTACCGGAAACTCCGAATCCACAAACTCCATGCACCCCGCGCGATTCGGCGACGCGAACTGAGTGGCTCTGGCTGGCGATAAGCGAGCCACGGACCAAAAGTGTGCCAGAGGCACACCACTCAAAGAGCCGGACCTCTCTTACTTATCCCATTCGCGCAGTTGAGATGCCAAGCGCCGAACGTCGTCGCGACGTTTTTCGAATACCCCGAAAAATATCAAAACACCTATGCCGACGGCGATTCCGAAGGCCCACCACGGCCAAATATGATCGATGGATTTGGAAGCATGCCACACCATGCTCGTCAGAGATAGAAACACAAAAACCGATCCCAGATATAAAAAGGCGCGGATCCGCAAAATCATTCCCAAGAATGCACCCGCGAGCGACAACGTCAACAGAATAATCGGTGGCAACAAATTGTCTCCGATTCCCCGGATAAACATTTCAGTGGTCGAGCTGACATAAATTACTAACAGACAAGCGTATCGCAAAGCGGTCTGGGTAGCCTGCGGTAGTCGACTACGGTTCAACTCGACGGCGATCAGTATCGAGGCAGCCGGGGGGATAAGCCAAAGTTGTGGTTGATGGAGCGGCTCGAAACCCCGATCGAAAAGTAAAGACCATAAAGCTCCGTTTCCTGCGACCGCAGCCGCAATTCCACTGACGTGAGACTTTCGAGTGTAACTGAGGAGCAGGTACATCAGGCCGACTACAAATAGCAGCAGCGAGTAATCGGTCTTAGACGCAAGCATCCACCAGCCAATTGCGGGCAAAAGTGGAAGGAAGGTGCCGGTCCTCTCCAATGGCTCGGCCAGCACTCGTATTCCTTGTCGACGGAAGAGCTCGCTAGAACCTACGCCGCCAAATGCAATCGCCATCACGATGTAGGGCCAATAGGGTCCCATAAATCCTGAAAACCACATCTGACGACAAAGGTAAATATGGGCGAAGAGGAGTCCCGCGGCAGCCTGTGCGCCATACACGTAAGTCATCCGCCCCCGTTCACTCAAGGCAAACGGATCGCGTTCGTTGCTGAGGGCCGAGGCTAGCAGGGCAACGATCAGCCCCACCAACACCAATGACACGGCAATCAATTGAGTATCGCTGACGGGCACAATACGGTCCGCCCCGCCAAAAAAAATCGTGACTTCCAACGTCATTACGCACAGCAGCGTGATTAGTCCGGCTGCTGCAGCGATCAGTGAAGAGCGTCGCAGCGTCATACGCCAGTCACTCGCTGGCGCTACCCAGCGGAGAATCACCAACTGATATACAAACGCAACTGCCGAAAGCACCATCAACAAACGAATCGCACGAGCCAGCAAATCCGCACTTCCAAACTGCGGTTCGATATCCGCCCACCCAATTAGCACCGCTGCAGCTGTCGCCCAAAGCAAACACAATTGCTGTTGCCATTTCCGACGTTCCTTCTGAGCGAGCGCCGCTGCCCCATATGCCAGAAACACCGGAATAAAGGCCGCCACAATTCTCAATGAACGCTGGCCGAAGCCGGTGGCACCACCAAAGGCGATCGTGCCGGCAAGCAACGATGCCACGAAATTCGCGACGGGTAACCAATGACTGGTCCGTTTTAGTCCCGTGAGCGGATCGGGAATTTTCAAGGAATCACCGATCGCCACAAGCTTGGCACCGTTACGCCAAAGGGCTCCGGTCAACGCTGAATGCGTCGCGAGAGCGCATCCCATGCCCAATAGGCCTCGTGGTACATCTAACCCGAGAGCATCGATTACCAATGATTCGACAGCAAGTCCCCAAACGTAGAGCCCTGCTAGACCCAAACGAGACCGCGAATCCCAAAGTAAACCCAGCAGTAACAGCCCGAACAATGCAGTGCACAAAATCCCATTGGGCCCACTGGGCTGAATTCGCCCAGGCACACCTAAGCTCCCTGCGGCAGTCATTACCGAGACACCAAACAGGAGTAAGATGATGCCCGCGCCAGCAACGAAACGGTGAGCTGCCACGATATCCGGCGCAGCGAAAATAGATCTTTGCCGACGACGTTGGCTCCAAACCTCAGCTGCCAACCAACCGGATGCACATACGGCTGCGAAAGAAAGGTTCCAAGTGTAGAGATCCCAGACAGTACGGGTTCCTGACCCTGAAGGCAATCCGAGCCAGACAAGCGTGATGGTCAGCATTGTTAGGGCTATGGAGGCGTAGCCAAAAAAATGTCTGTGACTGAACCAAGCCATCGCGGCGGCCAACCCTACAAGTGCGGCTGCGACGCCAGCTTGCCACAAGGGTCGCATGGGATCACTCAGAGAGCTACTGACCGCCAACAAACTTACGGCGGTACCGATTCCGATTCCCCACGCACTCGCGCAACGGACCGCTCGCCCGGTTAGGCTCGATTCACTCTTGATGAGTGCAGGCGAAGCCAATTCCATGGAAAAGCGAGTTGCGGAGACGCGGTTGGACTCTAGCCAGCAGCGGTAAGTCACAACCCCAATACAGGTAATCAAACAGCCGCCCATCAGAACGTGATACGACGGCCAGTTTAGAGGTGAATTGCCTGCGGAGGCGGACGCCGATGCGAGCGCGATGAGACACAGCGACGCCGTGCATGCCAGGGATACTTTCCACACCCTTCCAGTATCCCTGGCAGAGTCACTTCGTCACTTTGCATATTAAACTGCCTCGGTAGTCGCAAGACAAGCTACATATCCGGGCCATGCACCTAGTGCTAGTACAACTGCCGA
>JANNPR010000793.1:0-2785 GCA_031400345.1 Planctomycetota bacterium
CTCATCGCACCCGCGTGGGCAAGATGACCATCGGAACACCGTCCCATTGAAGTTGTCGCAGCAACGAAAATGCAGTCTGATTGTGGAACAGGCGTTGGTAGATCGAATCCCGGTTGAAAAGCAGTTGCCCGGCAAAGATGGTGGACCTTGGGAACCGCTTGTGAACATCGATACACATGTGCTCAAGCTCTTCCACCGGATCGGTTCCAATGGCCATAAAGGAAGTCGCTGGCATACCAAGCCGATTCGCCAAGTCGACGTACTTGGTGAGTGTCGCCTCAGTGTATTTGCGCAGCTCTTGTAGTGCTTCGACGCCTTTGAAGTTACCCGAATCGACGACTCCAACGGACATGAAGACGAGGTTTTTGTAGTAGCCTGGCGAAAAGCGAATGCTGTTCATCATGGTATGAATGCCAAGCCCACTGTAGCCGCCAACCAGAATAATGGCAGTCGGATCCTTTGGATTAGGCTCGTTGGTATTCAGGTCCTTGGCCTGAGTGGGCATATGAAACAGTGCCTCGTTGAGCTTTTGAACGCGGCGACTCACTCCGTCGTAGTAACGCCGAGTCAGCAAGCAGAGACCGACAAACGTCCCCGTCACCAAGATTGTGACGTAACCGCCCTCTAAAAACTTGTAGCGAATGGTGACAACAAGAATGGATAGGCATAGCAGTGCTCCCAATGCGAACAGAGCGAAACGTCTTTTCCAAAGTGGATTGCGATTGCGCTCCTGCCACCAGTGGATTAGCATGCCAACCATCGACAGCGAGAAAGTGAGAAACACGTTGATTGCGTACATCGTAAGCAAAGCACCGATGGCTCCGCCGGTATAAGCCAGCGCTGCGAGTGCGGCGACGCCCATGAGCAGGATGCCGTTATGTGCTGAAAGTCGTTCGGAAAGGTTCCCGAACCAATGCGGCATGAAGGAGTCTTGCGACATGTTCGCGAGTACGCGGGGCCCGTCGATAAAGCCGGCTTGCGCGGCCACAAACAGCAACGCTCCTTCCGACAAAATGGTGACCCACAGGAAGATCGAGCCGACACCGATGGAAGTCATTCCGGTTTCACGGACGAAAATTTCAGTCAGCACCTGGTTCATCGTCTTGTTGGCAACCGGCTCGATGCCGAGCAGGAGATACGCCACCATCAGTCCACCCGCGGTGAAAGCCAAAGAGATTGCCATGTAAACCATGGTTTTCTTGGCGGTTGCCACGCGAGGCTCGCGCATGACGGGCATGCTATTGGATACTGCTTCAATGCCCGTATAGGTTCCGGCGCCCATCGAATAGGCGTACAGCAACACACCTAGCAGTCCGAACACGCCAATATTCGGGTTGGCCGCACTGGCCTTCAACGATTCAGACACCTGCGTCGTCAACTCGCCCGCTGCTCCCACGTGCAGGATCAGTGAACCAGCGATGAGAAACGCGTGCGTCACAAGAAACGTCAGGAAGATCGGTACCAGAAACGTGACCGATTCCTTGATTCCGCGGAGGTTCAATACGATGAGCAGGATGATGGCGGCACCTTCGGCCCAAATTTTCCAGCCGACGTAGGCGGCAGGTACAAGACCGAAAAGGGCATCACCAGCACCCGCTATCGAAACGGTAATCGTGAGCACATAGTCGACTAGTAATGCCGATCCCGAGACAACGCCGGCATGACGTCCCAGGAGCTTCGAGGCGACGAGGTACCCGCCGCCACCACTGGGAAACTCCTCAATAATATGGCTATAGCAAGCAGAGATGATAAAGACCGTCATCACGGTCGCTAGGGAGAGAAAAATTGCTAGGTAGCGGTGTTCTCCCAGATGATGAAACGCCTCGGAAGGGCCGTAGCAGGACGACGATAGTCCGTCAGCACCAAGTCCGACCCAGGCAAGAAACGCGATAAGCGAGACGTGATGAAATATTCGCTGATCCGCCAGATCTCGAGCTCGGCCAATCAGCAGTGTTTTCACTCGGTCAGGCAGTGATTCGGCCCCGGCATCCGGTTCGCCAATATCTTGAACGACCCCCGCTTCCTGCGGGATTACTTGATGGACCGGCTGTGACTGGTCAGTGTGGCGCGTCGGGCTCCGACGTGACTGGTCAGAATCGCCCGCACTAGGCGAGCCACCCTTTGACGGGTCCATCGGCTCAGCTGCCAGATGGTCGTTTTTTTCTTCTAAGGAATGGGATGAAGAAGTGGAATCTCTCTCGGTTGGTGACATGAGCGCATTCGGTACGCGACAATACCCTGTTTCGCCTACGAGGTTAGCTGACGGGCTCGGAGCCAAGGGTTGCCCCGTCCAATGTGGATTCGCCCCAAAACGATGGGTCCCCCGCACTGGGTCTATGACCCAGCTTCGGCATTTGATGAGGGTAGGCGTTGAGCATGCCCCCATCTGGATCATTAGGCTATCGGTGGCAGGACGCGTGGGTCAACGAGTCTAATGCCCATTTTTTGCGCTTTTGTGACATTTAAACTGTCTGAAGTTGATTGAGTCACACAAAGGGATGCTACGCGATTTACCGAATGTTTTAGAAAACTGGCTTGTCAGAGTCGGTTACGGATCGGCAAAGCAGTAACGGGGTGTTTGCCCGCGGATAAACCCTTGTTTACCTGTAGAACAGAATTGGCAATTTAGCGCACAACCTACTTCAGATGAGATACATAATGTTCCACGGTCATTATCAGGAATAAATACTGTTTCAATACGGTTACCATCAGGAAATTCAAATAACCATTTGCGCGTACCGTCTTGCGAGACTTTTTCTACTGCAATTTTTGGTAAAGTAATTTC
>JANNPR010000203.1:0-4339 GCA_031400345.1 Planctomycetota bacterium
GCTGGCCGAACCAATGGTCAGCGACGCCACGGCTGTCTTCAAGTCGTTGCGGCTGAGAGATTCATTGGTATTGGTATTCAACTCGTTGATCGTAGTCTCGAGCAACGGTCGACTATTTTCGGTACCTACTACCAATCCGGCACGAATCTGCCCAAGTTCGATCATGTTTGCCACATGTAACATGCCGTTCAATAAACCCAGACAGGCATTCGAAAGGTCGAGTACCAGACAATCCCGCCGCAGTCCTAACCGATGATGCACCCGGCAAGCTGTGGCGGGCTCCAGATGATCGCGGCATACCGAGGCGTGGATCACAGCGCCGATATATTGTCGATCAAGATCGGCTGCATGAATGGCTTTTTCGGCACTTTCAACACTTTTGTCACTCAGCTGCATCCCGGCCGGCCAAATACGTCGCTGCCGAATTCCTGTCATCAGCTCCAACCGCCCTTCGGGCAGTCGCAAACGTCTATACAGCGGTTCCAAACGCTGCTCGATCTGATCGGATGTAACTACTTCATCCGGGATGGAGTAGCCGAATGATTCCAGAACGACGTTTTGATAGCGCATCAATTTTGTCACGGCTTGTAACGGGCATGTCGCAGTCAGTTGCTGTAAACATACGGCAGTGGACGGCGGAGGTAAAGCACTTGCTGATTGGAAAACTGTCCGCCATCATGGGACGCTAAACCATGTCGCATCTTCGTGCTTGCCACTGTTGTGGATCCATACATCGGGTGCCGAATCTAACACCAGATTTGTTGGCCCGTTGTCTTCGCTGTGGAGCGGTCGTCCTCCGCGGCGATGTTCGTCGGGCGACGGCACGAACCGCGGCAGCTGCGTCAGCGGCATTGTTCCTGTTTTGGCCAGCCGTGTTACTTCCTATCTTGGAAGTCGAGCGATTAGGACATCGCCATGCTTCTGGGATTCTGATGGGAACTTTAGATCTGTTGTGGCATGGCGAGTGGCTCGTCGGGGCAATCGTGCTAATTTTTTCCGTATTCTTCCCCTTCGTTAAAATTGTTTTGCTACTGGAACTCAGCTTGCTCAGTCTGCTACGCCGTAAACACAAGTCGATTACCTACCGCGTCATGGAGTACGTCGGTAAGTGGAGCATGATGGATGTGTTGTTGTTGGCTTTTTTGGTAATGCTGATCAAACTTGGCACTTTGGTTCAGTTCCGATTTGGTCCTGCCGTATTGGCATTCGTATTGTGCGTCGTGATGAGCATGGTGGCGTCGGCTTCGTTTGATCCCCACGCTATCTGGGAGGACGAGGACTGATGCCCGAAAATCCAAGTCAAGATTTCCCTCAAGCCAAGATCGAACCGGCCAGCCTGTTTTTGGCTTTAAAACGCAATCTCAATACTCGTCTCTGGTATGTGACTTTGTTCTGCATCGTCGTAGCGATTGTGCTGACTGTATTGTCGCTGCGGTCCAGTAATACTCGGATCGTGGTCCGGTTTCAACAAGGGCACGGGATCAAAGCGGGAGACGCATTGCGATACCGCGGCATTGACGTGGGCGAAGTGATGGCGGTCGAGTTAGATCAGGAACCGGAAGGCGTCGCAGTCACCGTTGCGCTGCAGCCTTCTGCGGCATCGATCGCTCGTTCCGGCAGCCGCTTTTGGATCGAAAGACCACGGTTTAGCCTCACCAGAATGAGCGGGCTCGATACGGTCGTGGGTTCAAAATACATCGCAGTTCTACCTGGCACGGAGCCAAGTCCAGGCGAAACAAAGTTCGTCGGGCTGGAATCTCCGCTGACAATCTTCGATGAGGTGGTCGAGATTACCGTTCGCTTGCGCGCAGGAAATGGTTTGGACATTGGCGATCCGCTGAAATATCGCGGAATCGCGGTGGGAGAGGTGACGGCAGTCGAGCTAAATCCGGAACTAAGCGGCGTCACGGTTCGCGTCCGATTGCAAGAGAGCGCTCGCTCTTTGGCTCGAGCAGGCAGCCAATTTTGGGTGGAGCGGCCCAAAGTCACCCTCTCCAGCGTGAGAGGTTTGGAGACTTTAGTCGGTGGCCGATACTTGGCAACTTTACCCGGCCCTAAAGGTGCACAACCGATCTTTGAATTCGAAGGTGTCGATGTCCCGCCGGCGGCCGACGAACGATTAGAAGGCGGACTCGACATTATTCTGGAAGCGGATCAACGGCATGGCCTCGAGCCCGGTGCGCCCGTTACTTATCGCGGCTTGCCCATCGGTCACGTAATCACGGTGGGACTGTCCGCGGATGCTGCCGAAGTGGAAGCTCGGATTTATGTTCAGCCTGTCTATAAACAAGTCGTGCGAGATAATTCGCGTTTTTGGAGCACCAGTGGTATTGACCTCAGCGTGGGCCTGACGGGGATCCAACTCAGCGCCGAAACATTAGCGACCATTGCTGCCGGAGGTGTTGCCGTGGCAACGCCGAACGCGCCCGGTAAGCCCATCTCAACAGGCCACCGCTTCGTCATTCATCGCAAGCCAGATAGTGATTGGCTGGAGTGGCGTCCACACTTACTTGTAGGTGGTGACAGATTGCCGGACGGTGCCACCTTGCCACACCCAGAACGGGCCGCGTTGAGATGGCGGGAAAAACGGTTTGGTTTTGAAAGGACCCGGCATCGTGACGGTTGGCTGTTGCCTCTAGCGGATGGCCGGTTGCTCGGTCCCGCTAATCTTTTCATGCCCGATAGAAATGCCATCGAAGGCGAGGGCATCCTCGAGATTTCGGGGACCGCCTTCAAAATTATTCCGGACTCCATCAAAACGGACGGGCAACTCGCCGTCTTTACGCCGATTTCTTCGCCTTGGCCGGCAAAGGACTGTTGGCCAACGGAACGAATTAACCCTCCTTTAGAGCCCGAGGATTGCCTGGCGACGACGGGCCCCTCTGGTTTGAACTTGTCTTTTCCCGGGTCGCGGCTCACTGCCTCTAAAGCAAGCTGGCTCATCGACGCATCCGTTCCGGTTTCCAGCGACTCGCACGGCGCATGCGTTGTATCCCTGAAGACGGGCTCGCTGGTGGGGATCCTGATCGTAGAGTCGGGTCGAGCTCAAGTGGCGCTGATCGGGACTCTAGCCTCGGCCGACTTGGAAAGGCGTTAGGTCGATTTCACAGCCGACGCCACGAATTCGCTGGCCGAGGGTGACCGCCGTTCCGGGAGATAAATACAGCCCGCTACGAAAATGGCCTGCTGCGGCAAATGTATTCGAAAGGCCGGGGACCTCACCGATGTAGGGCATCCCATCGAAGCTCCCTGGCCTCAAACCGGCCCAACTCTGCGCAATTTTGTCGGCAGTAAGGCAAGGCACCCAAGACTGAGCGAACTGTCGGAGGGCACTAATTGCTTCCTCCGTAGTACTCTTGTCGAAGCCGACCTCCTCTTCCGTCGAACCCACCAGCACATGCCCATCGTCTCTCGCCACCAAGTAGCGAGGTCCTTCGTTAATAATGCGTTGAAAGGGCCGGTCCTGACATCGGAATAGAACGATCTGTCCGCGAACGGGCATGATACCCGTCGATACCCCGAGCCGGGACAATAGGGCATACGTCCATGCTCCAGCGGTCAGGCAGAACTGTTCCGCAGCAAATACCTCGCCATCGCAATGTACCTGCGATAGACGATTTCCAACTATTTCAAATTCGGTCACCTCTCGATTGGGAGAGATCTTAACGCCGCGTTGCTGGCAAGCAAGGATGAGCGCCTGCAAATGCCGCGGGTTGCGGATTTGGCATTCTCCGGGCATCAAGTAGACGGCTTTCAGTTCGCCCGTTTTTACAACTTGTTCCAAAGCCGGTTCCAGCGATTGAAGTTCGTCGCTTTGGAGTTCTTCAAAAGCCACATCCAGTTCACGATGCTCCATTGCCAATGCCTGCAACGACGCGGCTTCACCCGAGCTCCGAGCCAGATACAATCCACCGCAACGTCGGAAACCGGTATCAATGCCTGTTTCGACTCTCAACCTTTCCGCCCACTCGCTATGAAGTTCGTAGCTTAGGCCGCGGAGCTGGTCGTACGGATGTGTGGCCGAGCGTCGATTGGCCGGTGGGATAATGCCGGCTCCAGCCCAAGAAGCCTCGCGGGCCATCGGACCTTGGTCTAACACATGTACGCTTTTGCCGTACTGTGACAGCTCGTAGGCCACGGACAATCCAAGAATGCCGCCTCCTACGATGAGGACGTCACAGTTTTGCATGAGTGCGAACCGCGGTGAATAACTGCCGCCAACTTTCATCGGTAAGTGTTAAATTCGACAATTCACGGTCTAGCCGATCCAAGTCCGCCTGTTCGTCGACGTCGTACCATCCAGGCTGTTCAGCCCAGCGTTTGTTACGCGACTCTAGGA
>JANNPR010000861.1:0-1882 GCA_031400345.1 Planctomycetota bacterium
TGAATAACACTCTGACTATCCACAGACCCAAACCCGTTCCATAATACGCGCGAGTCATCCCGTCGTTTCCCGAAACGACTCGACTCTGCCGGAACTTTTCAAAGATGACCTCCCGATCTTCCTCAGCAATTCCAACGCCCGTATCGACCACCAATATGTCCAGCGTTCCTGCTGGAGTGCGACGAGCCGACACGTTTATTCTGCCACCCTCTGGGGTAAACTTGATCGCATTGGAAAGCAGGTTTGTCAGAATCTGCTGCACTTTATTCTGGTCCTGATACATCACAGGCAATTCGGCCGCCACATCTACAATCAAGTCAATGTTCTTTTCGTCGGTCAGCGGCCTCACCATTTCGCACTGAGCGTTGATCACTGGGTCAATGCGAAATTCCGTTAGTCGCACATCCATCTTCCCAGCTTCCATCTTGGCGAGGTCCAAGATGTCGTTAATCAATTCTAAGAGGTTTCTGCCTGATATCTGTATGTTCTGGGCGTAACGCTTTTGTTTCTCGTTAAGCGAATCTATCCCCTGCAACACGTCCGAAAAACCGATGATGCTGTTCAGTGGCGTGCGAAGTTCATGGCTCATATTCGCGAGGAAATCGTCTTTGAGGCGATTCATTTCGTATAAGCGCATGTTCAATTGAGCCAATTGATCCAAGCGGCCATCCAGGTCGGCATTGACGTCCTTCAATTGGTCCTGGGCATCGGTAAGGTGGCGCAACATTTTGTTGAATGCTGTTCCAAGTTCCTCGAATTCATCATTCGTGTGGATTTCGGCTCGCATGCTGGTATTGCCGCGGCTGATCTCATCGCTCACATCCCGCAAGTGGTTCAGAGGTTTCACCACTACGTATCGCACAATCACGTACAACCCGAGCATTGCCAGTCCCACCGCCGAGATCGCCAATGCAATTAGCAGCGAACGCGTCCAGATCACGGCGTTCTTCGTCAGCATATACGGCACTCCGACCTTGAGTGCTCGGAATGGCGGCGTCGCTAGGCCGCTGTCCGTCGCTGAAAGCATTAGCTGTGAGGAGTCCGCCACCGTCCGTCCGTGACAATGTATGCAAACGTCCGTCCAAACTATGGGCATGTAAAAGTAGTACATGCTATCTTCGGCCGAGAATACCTCGTCGTATACGGAGTTCGCCGATTGAAAGAGGCTGCTGGACGGCGCTCCATGCTGACTTGCTACCGCCGGCTCGTCAGCCGTTGGCGCCTTCACCTGCACGAGCTGTAATTTGGATCGCTCGTATAAGCTCAGCAAGAGTTGACGTTCCGCTTCGTCCTTAGGAGGTTCACCTGGTTTCAGCCCAAACCATTCAATTTCATCAGCATTCGGTGCTAGGACTTTCCCTTGGTAATGTTCTGTAATGAAGTCGTTTCTTAACTGTTTGGCCAGTTCCTCAAATTCTTCGTTCGTCTGCCAGACACTCCAATGGATGTCGTAAATCCACAAATTGGCATAGTCTTGGCCAATTCGCCGCGGAACCTCATTGATAAGTCCCTCAGCGATTCGGTCGACAGCGTAAAAGGTGAGCGATATCAACAAGAACAGACAGCCGCCGAACAGTAGCCGGCACTTTCGCTCGATGTTCGTTTCGCCGAGATAGCGTTTTAAAGACCGGTAACCCATAGTTGTCTCTGGAGTTAGCTATCAAACTGCAGGCATTCTAGGGGGATGGGGCGGTGGAAGCCAGACGAATGTTATTGCTGGTAACGGGCTCGGACGCTGATTCCCTCGTAGGGTAGGACCGACGCTAGGACGGTCATAGTGTGCCACCTGGCCGCCGCCGGAGTTGGCTTGGATTACACGAAACGGCTCATTCGGCGGCAAGCCAGTGCTCGGTACTGTCGGACCAGGTAAGCCGCCTGAGCT
>JANNPR010000903.1:0-17787 GCA_031400345.1 Planctomycetota bacterium
CAACCGGTAGCTCCCGGCGCCGGACAGCTTATCGAGTTCATTGGCAAAGGTTAGTACGGCCTTGTCTCTTCCGGGATAGTAATTCACTCGAATCGGCAGGTTCTGTGCGTCATCGGTATTGCGAACCGTTTCCTTAGTGGCAATGAGCTTGTAGAGATTTGGGTTTTCGGCGGACGATGCATCATCCCTCAGATCATCATCATTGAAGTACACGATGATTTGATCACGTGCCTGCGAAATGCGGGCGGTCTGAGTTACCACGACCGCTGGATTACCACCACCTGTCAGGCCGCTTGCATCCCCCACAAATGTCGGAATTTGTTCGCCGCCATATTGGCCACGGAAGGTAATATCCCAAGGACCGGTGCCCGACACGTCGACATCGTCTGAGTCGATGTTTGGTAACGCGACTAAAGCGTTCTTAATCGTTGCCGCGTTGGCATTGAAGGGCATGGCCGATGTCGTCTGTCCGCCGAAGCTCAATCTAAACGTCCCACCGGTTGGACCACCTGTCAATTGAACCTGCTGAATGCGACTCACGGGTTGAGGCACAACCGCGACAACCTGCGCTCCCAAGTCTAAATCGAAGTCCAACGTGTCCCGGTCAGTGCCCGGAAGACTAGGCACCAGTGAATTTCCCCCTACGTCTCGTAACGCCGAAATTCCGCGCACTGAATCGTCAACGCCAACAACTTCGACTCGATACAAATCATCGGGTAAAGTTTCCGCGAAACGCATGATGACTTGGTGTGCGGTGTCGCCGAGCCCAACAAATCCCGGAGTTACCACCACGTCCCCGCCACCCAGAATGAGTGGAGAGTAATCGATTCGGGGAGCTGTAATATTGGTATTTGGGTCGCCTTTGCGAATCGCGCCGTGGATCAGTAAGCGGGCGTCGGGATGTGCATTGATTGCCGTTACTAACTCTTGTGCTTTGGTCGGGTTGCCTGCATTTGTATTGAGCACGACGGAGACCGTGGTTCCAGCCGCCGAGATGCTGGGTCCATTGCTCGATCCAAGATCGGACTTGGTCACTACGATCACAATCCCATTTCCGTTGGTCCCTGTCGCGACGGACGTAAATCGAACTTCCAAATTTGCAGTGGTGTTGAAATTGGTAATGGTTGCAGCGGTGTCGCCTCCCAGGAGACGCAACGGCGAGTACGTAATAACAGGCGCTGCCACGTCCGTTGCGGCGTTGCCATCGATCACAGCAACTCGGACCAGCTTGGATGCCAATGGATCACGATTAATCGCATCCACCAATTGTTTGGCCGTGGTTACTCCCGCTGCGGCAATAGTCGCCGTCACGGTTTTACCTCGCACGGAAATCACAGGAGCACCCGGCGCCGCGTTGGTGCCCTTCTCCACTCGTACGGATATCTCATTAGCGCTAGCACCCAACGGTACCGCAGCGAACTCGACGGTTACCGCTCGCGCAGTGCCTAGATCGGACGTCACTGAAGCAAACTGAAAGACCCCATCGAACCCCGTCCGCGTGACATGAATCCCGTCCAACGTGTTGGGATCAACCGAGGCAATTCCATCAAATCGGAATGTCAAATCACGGGGCGCGACATGTAACGTGTTTTCCGAGTCGGTTCGAAAAATATCACCGTCGTTGGGATTGACGCTGATTAACTCGGGGCCAATCTGCTGGCCTGACAGGGCGAGAATCGCCGCAGCCATGTTAAAGGCATTCACCCGCTTAAACGTGCGGTTTCGTTTTATGACGTTGTCGTTCTCGTCGTCTCCATCCACGATCGTAACACCGGACGACTTCATCAGGCTGGTAAACTCCGCCGGAGTCAGCCGCCGATCTAGAAGGTAGTCAGATAGTTGTTGCGCTAATACCGCCATGCCAGCAACGTGAGCTGTCGCCTGACTGGTGCCGGCGGCCGTAATAGTGCCCCCGGATCGATCCGCACCCGTAATGTTTGCCCCTGGAGCCAAAATATCCATGAGCGTTGGGTGACGCTGTGTGAATGGAGTCACGCGATCAGCGCCTGTGGTAAAGGCCGTACCTCCGCCGCCTCCACCGTAGGTAATGGGACCGCCAACATCGGAGTCATACACGGCGCCAACAGCGATCACATTCGGGTCCGCCGCCGGATAAGATACACCTTCGGTGCTACTAAATGCCCCGTACAAATCACCGGTTGGGGCCACTGCAATGATGTTCATCGCGGCGAGCGCAGCCAGTTCATCCAAAATACCACGTCCTGGCTGGGTCGTTGCAGCGTTGTGATTCTGGTTGTCGGTCAACGACATATTGACCGCTACGATGTTATAGGTGGCCGCATTTGCCACTACCCATTGCAGGGCTTGCTCGGTAAATGCAAAGACCGGCGTGCCCACGTCGGGATAGACCTTTAATGCTGCGATATTGGCACCGGGTGCCATGCCGCCATACACCGAATTCGACGATGCTATGATGCTGGCCATGAGCGAGCCGTGGCTATTTGCCGCAACTTCACTCGCATCGTTGTCGTTGTCGGCAAAATCTCTTTGAAAGATAATGCGATCCGAAACTCCGTCTCCGTTCGCGTCGCCTCCGAAAAAGGGATGATTCACATCAATACCGCTATCCAATATGGCGACGGTATAGCCGTTCCCATTAATGCCCAAGAATTGAGGGAACGCTCGGAATTGAGGAACGGCGATCAACGGCAACGATTCGGCGGTGGCGGGATAGACTTGTGCACTTGAGCCGGATGTGGTGATATTCGCAATTAAGGTACGAATCCGCGGGTCCGGATTATTTAAACCGTCGGGGAAGACGGGGTGCAGCGCATTGCCGCTACCTTCTAAGAGCTCTCTTTTTTCAAGGGGCTCCATCTGCAAGTTTCGTGTCAGCAATCGCTGGTGTGCACTTCGTTGTGCTCGTCGTCGGCGTTCCGACATGCGAATTGAGTGACGGTTACGTCGCATGGCCATTCGTCATTCCTCGGAGAATCAGAAGGTACTCGAGTCGGATGGAAGGTGAACAAACGCGACCAGCCACCCAAGGGGTGGCTGCGCGTAAAATGCTCACTGGTAAGTAGTTCGGTTATCCAAATAATTCACGCAGGGCTGAATCGGTGACATCGCTTTCAGCTCGCGAGTGCGATTCTGCTAGGGCAAGGTCCCTCAAAAGGTCGTCCCAATCGTCGACGTGTGTTCCCGGCACCACGCCCGCCGCGGTCGCGGGACTAAGATTACCACCGTAATTGTTCGGGGAATTTCCTACAAGCAATTTGCTGCTATCGGCCGAACTGGCCAGTGGCAGCGGCTGGGTATTCCTCGAGGCAGATCGCTCGGGTTGGGTCGCTCTAACCAGGGGTTGTTGTAGGAAACTATGTTCGGACAATGAGATAAACTGCGTTCCCAGAAGACTTTCTGCGTCAAGGGCGGGAGATCGATCGGCCCTCAAAACATCAATCGAAGCCTCACCTTCACCTTCGCCCGAACCGCCTCCCGCATTAATAAAGTTAATTACCAGCAACGCGTCCTGAGCTGTCGCAAATCCGTCGCCACTCGTGTCAAAATAGGGGGGAGGAGAAAAGCCGGGCGACGGGTTAGGCAACTCACCCGCAGGATTGCTGTTGAGGTAATTGACGATCAACAAAGCATCGATTGGGGAGATCGTACCGTCCGCATTCACGTCCAAGCTGTTGCTTGGATTTTGCCAACTGAATGTTTTGGCGATGGTTATGCTAACCGTGGCTTCGTTGGATAAAAAGCCATTGTCGTCTTTAACTCGATACTTGAACGTGTCCGCACCGAACGATGTCGCAAAGGGCGTGTACGTGACAACCCCTGTCGCCGGGTTGACCGACACGCCACCTTTGGTTGGTTGGCTGGTGATGGCAACAGATGTCGCATCAATCTGACCATCCGAATCGGAATCGTTGACCAACACACCAATCGCTGTTGCTTCGCCCTGTCGCACGGATGCGGCGTCGTCACGAGCGACCGGCGCTTCATTCACCTTAACTGTGACTGTGGCTTCTCCCGATGTTGCTCCCGAGTCGTCTTGCACAATGTACCGGAAACTAGACTCACCGAGGAAGTTAGTCGCCGGCGTGTACGTGATCGTGCCATTTCCATTTACTGTCGCCGTGCCTCGGTTCGGAGCAGAGACGATGACCAAAGTTGCCCGATTGATCGTACCGTCCAAGTCCGTGTCGTTGGCCAGCACGTCCAAAATAATCGGTGTGTTTTTGGCCGTGGCGGCCAAGTCATTTACGACAATCGGTGGATCGTTCACCGGTGCTATGTTTACGGTGAAGGTATCCTCGACCGTTGCTCCACTTCGATCGCGAGCTTGGATGACAATGCGTGCATCACCCGTCTGGTTGGGCTGATAGGACAGCGCTAAGCGAGTCCCCGTTAGGACGCTCGTAACCAGCGACGGGTTCGAATTGGATGCCACGGTAAATGTCAGGGCATCGGCGTTCGTTGCCACGTCTGGATCGTTAAACACTTCGGGAAATAACTCGATGGAGGTGTTTGGAGAATCTTCGTTCACCGTGAAGTCAGCCACTGGATTGGCCACGAATGGCGGATCGTTTACGGGTGAAACGCTAATGGTGAAGGACTGTGCTGGCGAGGTATTAACATTGGGAGCCGTTCCCACGCCATTGTCGCTAAGCGTAACTCGCAATATCGCCGTGCCGTTGGCATTAGGGCTGCTGGCAAATGTTAAATTTCCCGTAGCCGGGTCGATCGCTGGAGCCGTGGTAAATGACAGCGGTCCATTGGTTGTGACTATGGTCAGGTTAAACGTTAGCGACTGCAATTGCTCATCCGCCGCAGTCAGTGGACCGGGTCGAATAGCTGCGGCCCACCCCGGCGCTGTGTGCAGCCCGGAATCCTCCTGTAACAGCACATTTGGTCCGCGAGTAAACTGCGGAGCGTCATTGATAGCGTTTACTCGAATGGTAAACGTTTGTGATGAAGCATTCTGATCTGGTGCGGTCCCGTTTCCTGAATCCACTGCTGTGACCACCACCGTCGCCGAGCCATTAGCATCCGTCGCGGGAGTGTATGAAAGGTTGCCGTTCGACGAAATCGACGGTTGCACCGAGAACAAATTGTTGTTGTTGTTGGTTACTTGGAATGACACCGTCTGTCCGCCTTCGTCGATGGCCGAAGCGGGTCCTGGACGGATGTCGGTGGCCCAGGCGGAGACGGCTTGAGGGCCGGCATCTTCGTTGACCGCTAAGTCCGCACCTCGCGTAAACTGTGGAGCATCATTGACGGAATTGACGGTGATCATCACGATCTGAGTGCCAGATGTGTTGCTGTGGGGTGGGTTACTGAACCCATTGTCACGCAAGGCAACCGTAACTGTGGCGGTACCGTGAGTATCCGCGGCAGTGCGAAACGTCAAGTTGCCGGTGGTCGAGTCGATCGTCGGCGGTGTGATGAATGCCAGAGTTCCCGTCGTCGCGATGACATTGATCAAAAACTGCATCTGCTGAGTCGACTCATCGACGGCGGTTGCCGGACCAGGCCGAATGTCGGTTGCCCAGTTCGACAGATTAACCAGCCCCGCATCTTCGTTAACCACCGGATCGGAACCCGCTGTAAATTCAGGCGGATCGTTGACCGACGTCAGCGCGATGGTAAAAGACTGCGGCACCGACGTATTTGCGTTCGGAATACCTGTAGGTCCGCTATCTTGAGCACGAACCGTGACTACGGCGACACCGTTCGCGTCCGGAGCTGGCGTGAAGTCCAGAGTTCCATTGCTCGCTACGCTTGGCTGTACCGAAAACAAACCGTTGTTATTGTTGGTCACGACGAATCCAACCGTTTGGCTCGCTTCGTCCGTGGCAGAGGCTGGTCCGGGCACAATCGACGTGGCCCACCCGGGAATGGATTGCGGTCCGGAATCTTCGTTCAACGTGCGATTCGGACCTTTGACGAATTCGGGAGCGTCATTGACGGCACGGATCGTGATCGTAAACGTCTGAGCCGCAGATGCATTGACATTCGGAGCGTTTGCTGGCCCATTGTCGACCGCTTGAACGGTGACCACGGCGATCCCATTCCTGTTTTCGGCCGGAGTAAAAGTCAAAGAACCGTTGCTCGTTACGGTAGGCTGCGAGGCAAACAGGCTGGTATTGTTATTCGCCACCACGAAACTGACGACCTGACCAATCTCGTCGGAGGCAGTGGGTGGTCCTGCACGAACACCGGAAGCCCAGCCCAGAAGAGTTTGTGGGCCACTGTCCTCATTCGCCGTTGGGTTGGGACCTTTGGTGAATTGAGGGGCATCATTGATCGGTGCCAGGCTGAAGGAAACTACGGCCGAGGTGCTTGTCAATGCAGCCCCACCCGCTGAGGTGTCGTCCGTTACCGCAAACGAAAAACTATCCGGGCCGTTGTAGTCAGAATTGGGCTGATAGGTAACTTCCCCCGTCGAGGCATTGAAACCCAACAAAGTACCGCGGGCCGGCTGGCTGGTCAGCACAAAAGTCAGAGACTGAACACGTTCTGGATCGCCATCGTTTGCTGTCAGTGTGAATGTTGTGGAAGTGTCCTCATTGATCGAAAATACAGCAGGGTTTGCCACCGGTGGATCATTAACCGGAGCCACAGAAACCGTCACTGTGCCGGGAGCGCTGGTGAGGTTTGGAGTGCCGTTGTCGCGAACGGTGAACGTAAATGTGTCCGTACCGTTGAAATTAAGGTTCGGACGATAGGTGACTTGCCCCGTCGTCTGATTAAAGTTCAATAGCGACCCGTTGGCAGGTTGCGATGCAATGGCAAAAGTCAGCGTCTGTGTCAGCTCTGGATCGCCGTCATCACCCGTGAGACTAACATTCAGCTGGTTATCCTCATTGACGCTGAGCGATTGTGCGTTGGCGACGGGTTGGTCATTGACCGGAGTTACGCGCACTGACACGGTCGCGATATTACTGGCTAAGTCAGCAGGGTTACCCGCCGTTGCATCATCTTTCAACACTTGAAAGGTGAACGTGTCGTCACCGTTGAATCCGCCACTGGGCGTATAAGTAACCGTGCCAGCCGCGGCATTGAAGTTACTCAATGTCCCTCGGGTGGGTTGCGATACGATTGCGAACGTCAGCGACTGAGTGACTTCCGGGTCACCGTCATCCGCGCTAAACGTAATCGACGTAGGCGAATCCTCGATAACGGCCACCGTTGCATCGACTGCCACCGGAGCATCGTTCACCGGTGTAACCGTTATGGTCACCGTGGCGGGAACACTTGTTTGAGCAGCCGGGGTACCGGCTTGAGAATCATCTGTAATTTGGAAGGTAAAGGTGTCAACGCCAACGAAATCCTTACTCGGGCGATAAGTGAGCACTCCCGTAGCAGAATCAATAGTGACGATCGAGCCATTGGTGGGCGCTCGATTAATGGCAAATGTCAGCGCCTGAGTGGTCTCGGGATCTCCATCGGTTCCTGTTAGTGTGATGGAACGGTTCGTGTCTTCCGCAGTCGTCGTCACCTGGGCGTTGGCCACCGGAATGTCATTCACCGAAGTCACGGAGATGGTCGTCGTCCCTCGCAGACTGGTGCGAGCGGGACCTCCGGCAGTTCCGTCGTCGGTGACCGAGAAGATGATGGTATCGGTGCCATTGAAATTGAGATTTGGCGTGTAGAACACACTACCCGTGGCAGGGTTGAAATTGGTTAGAGTGCCGTTGGCCGTACCAACGTCGATGGCAAACGTTAACACCTGATTGCGTTCCGGATCACCGTCATCGGCTTTCAGGTTTACCGTCAGCGCCGTATCTTCCGCGGTTGTAATCGTGTCACCAATCGCTATTGGCGTATCGTTCACCGGCAAAACGTGAACTAGGAACGGCTGCTCCACAAACAATCCGCCTTGATCGGTGGCGCGAATACGGATGGTGGCCGTGCCGTTTGCATTGGGCTGGTAGTCCAACGTCAGCGTGTGACCATCTAATCCAATTGAGGCTTTCACTAATAAAAGATTGTCGTTGTCAACAATCGAAAACGCGATCGCGTCGCCATTTCCATTATGAAGATCGAAATCGTCAAAGAAGTTTGCCAAATCAAGCAGGGTATCGGAAGCATCTTCGTCGACAAATTGATCCGGAATTCCTGGCGGAACAATTGTGGGTGCATCGTTGGAAATAATGCGTACTCGGTAGTCTTCTACTTCTCCATCAACGGCCAATCCCGTGGGCAACAAATTTCCTGCGGTGCTGACTCGGAAGCGTGCAAAGGTATTACCGAGAGGCAGCGTGCTGGGGGGCGGTGCCAACTGAGGCACCGTTACGCTCAAAAGGTTGTCTCCCGCGACCAGCGTTACATTGCTTAAAACATTCTCGTTTGGATCATCCCAGTCGCCATCCTGATTAAAGTCGATCCAAGCATTCACAATACTCGGCTTGGACGCGTTGACCGTGATCGGAGTGGTCTTACCTGGAGACAAAATACCATTAAACGTGACGCCGTCGTCGTCGGGACCTTCCAGCCGTACGATTCCCCCGCCAATGTTAGCCGCATTAATTTCGACGCCCGCACTTTGAACCGCGGATGCGATCGCCGCTGCCACTTGCTCCGGCGAACTTGACGCAGTAAAGGGTACAACTACGTTCCCGAGGGTCGATTTTCCATTGCGGTCGAACTCAAAGATAAACGTCTTCAGGCCGTCACTAATTGTGAATGTCTGAGCGTCTGCCACGCCTCCGGCAGTACCAGACAAAGTTAGACGTGGGGCACCGCCGAAATTAACAACGACGCTGGCCGTCGTCCTCAGGTCAACGACACCACCGCCAATGTTTGCCGGATTAATGTTCTGAAGCTGGGAAGCACTAACCCGGTCTTTTATCGCAGTCACGATGGCATTGGCAATGGTATCGGCGCTGTTGGACAGATTGACGGCGATGGGCCGGTTGGTACCCGTTACCCCTCCCCCAAATTCGAACTCAAACGTGATTGGAGGACTGACGCCGTCGTTGATCGTGAAGGTGTTTCCGTCAGCCACTGGGCCAATCTGAGTCAGCGTGCTGAAGGTGGTATCCAAAGTGTGGAAAATCGTCCCACCGATGGCGACAAGTCCGCCTCCTAAATTGGTTGGAGAGGTATTGGTCAGTGCACCTTCCACCACGGCCGCCTGAACGGCCGCAACTATCGAACCGGCGACCGTGTCGGCGGAGTGCGACAAACCGAATACAATTCGACGGTTTCCTGCTTGAACACCTCCTCCTCGATCGAATTCGAAAATTACTGGTGGATTGAGACCATCTCCGATGATGAGACGATCGCCATCATTAATCCCGCTGCCACCTGTATTGGGAACTCGTATCTGTTGAACCGCGGGAACTCGGACGGCAAGACCAGCACCGGGTGCCCTGATTGCCGCAGGAGTTCGCCCCGTGAATGATAGAGCTGAACCGGCCAGGTTGATCACATGGCTGGGCGTTCCGACGACGTGCAAGATCACGTTTCCGGCCGTGTCACTCCCCAGATCGGAGAGGCTAATCGTTAACCCAGAGGTAACCAGTGCCCCACGAATGGCCGATGCGATCTGAGCGGTCGTCGCGGTTGGCTGAACGGGAATAACGGTGCTACCGAGCACTGAGCTGCCGCTGTTATTCGAATCAAATTCGAGTGTCAGTCGGTTAATTCCGTCAAAGAACGTAATCGACTGATTATCGAAGATTGCCCCGGCACCTCCAGCTGGAACAATCAGCCGGTTAGGTGGTTGACCTTCCGTTTTCAAAGCACTCCGAGACACATCGATCGTATGTAGTGGTCGGCCGCCCAGGAATACAACTCCGCCGCCTAAACTAACGGCCGGCAGTGCCACGTTCGAGGCCGCGATCACATCCGCCAATTTGCGACCCAAGTTGTCCGCCGTGTCGGCAGTGGTAAAGGGTATCGCAATATTCGATCCGTTTACAATACTGTCATCATCGAACTCGAACACAACCGGACCAAAACCGGTCCGGGTTATCTCAAACGTCATACCGTCCGTAATTGCAAAGCCACCGGACGCAGGGACCTGAATGGTATAAGGAGCCAATGCGACTGAAGTCAGCGGTGTTCCCGTTAGGTTTAAAACATGGTCGGCGTCGTCACCGTCGCCCGCCGCTGTTGGCTGACCGTTCGGATCAGCATCGACGCGACTACCTAACCGCACCCCCCCATCTGTGATGACATGCCGTGCCCCATTGTTGGCGAACAAAGTCGGATATCGGCCCACTCCTGTGAAAGGATCAGGCGCATCACCAAAATCGAGGCCGACACCGGGCATCAAAATGATGAACTGAGTTTCGTTGGTAACCTGATTAGGCTTAAGCGTATTACCCGGAATGTCCTCGACAGCGCTCAAAAAGAAGTTTCCGATTCCGACTACGGACGCCTTACTGGTGACGAAGTCAACCGGTCGGCCTTGTGCATCGGAGACGTTGACAAACAAGGTCGAGCCGCCACGTATCCCAGCGGTCACGCCCCCCAGTTGCCCCAAGTTAATGGCTTGCACAATCGCCTGCGCCACTTCGTCGTCACTCAGGTCCGGCCGGAAGTTCACGGGCACCGCGGCTCCTGCCACCCCTGTTTTTACCAAGTTGCCGCTGATGACACGCGTAATGTGGCGGGTTGTATCATTTAGCCGTACCTCACCATTGCCTCGATTGACTGCTCTCGTGAGACCGAGACCCGCGCTGCGAATCGCGGCAGCCATTCCGTTCGCTACGGTATCCACTAGATCGCCGTTACGGAAAAGAATCCCGACATTGCCTGGCGTGACTCCATTGTTCACCCCCGCATCTTCAAATTCGAAGACGACTACACTTGTCCCAGCATCGATGCTGAATCGATCACCGTCGCTCAATCCCGAAACAAACCCTTCCGCAACAAGTCCGCTGTTACCGACATTCAGCACGTGATTAGGCGCGGAGTTCAAGTTGACTAAGCCGCCGCCCAGGTTGACACCGTTCAAACCCAACCCTGCGGCAGTGACCTCCGCAGCAATCGACCCAGCGATCGCATTGGCCGTACTAATCGCCGTAAATACGATCGGACGATTTCCAGGCGTGGTGATGCCGTCCGAATCTAACTCGAAAGTGACGGTTCGCGAACCATCGCTGACGTTAAACAGTGCCCCATCCGACATAGCCGCGCCACCCGCGGCAGGCACTCGGATGCCAAGTGAACGCGGTATCTGCAGCGTCGTGGACGGTTGCACTCCTGGGCGGCCAAGTAGCGAAAGTCCGGCGCTGTTTCCGACGTTGATCACATGATTGGTCGTGCCCCCGGCGTGGATGTTGCCGTTTCCATAGTGGAAGGGCGTCAAACTAACTCCAGCATTGGCGATCGCTCCTGCAACTCGCCCAGCAATATCTTCATGCGTATCCGCGTTGCTGAAGGTGATCAGGCGATTATCCGGCACCAGGTCCTGATTGACATCAACAAATTGTCCATTGCTATCAAACTCAAAGCGAACTAACGGATTGACGCCTTGTTGCACAAAGAACGTTTCGCCGTCGTTAACACCCCCAATGAAAACTGTGCGTCTCAGAACCGTTTGCGAAACATTCACGCTGTGATTGACTCCGGCCCCCAAGTTGACAAAGCCATTTCCAGCATTAAACGGATTAAGGCCCAAGGCAATTCCAGACGCCTGCGCCGTACCGATGGCCGTGACGATGGCGTTGGCGACTTGGGCACGCGTGTCAGTGGCCGTGAAGGTTACACCCCGATTGCCGAAGGTCACACCGCCGTCGGTGTCAAACTCAAAGGTTTCCGATATTGTTCCATTGTTAATTCGAAAAATCTCGCCCTCAGTAATGCCCGCGCCGCCGTTCGCAGGAACAACGAGAGCGACCGGAAATTGCAAAATGTTTCTGGTCAACAACGAGTTGGAAACGTTAACAAAGTGCTCGGCCGAAGCGCCAACGTGGACCGTTCCGTTGCCGACAACTTTCGGCGCCATGCCGGTGAGTAAGCCGGCGGTGACCGACTGATTCAAGACCGCAACAATCGAAGCCGCTATCTGATCGACAGTATCATTGACGGTGAACGGGATCGGACGACTGCCGGGGAGGACGTTGTTATTACGATCGAATTCGAACGTTACGGAAACTTTTCCATCGTCGATTGTAAATCTCTGTCCATCCGTTATTCCACCCGGACCGGCAGCTTGAGTCGGGACCTGCAATGCGAGTGTGGGCGAAACCTGGACGACGAATCCACTGTCGTATTCGTACGTGGCTGTATCGCCGTCGGCATTCGTGATAGTGAACGTGTCCCCGTCGCTGGGGACTGATCCGGACGGAGCATCGATCACAAATCGGTCACGGTTGTTGACGTTGATCACGTAGACTTTGTCGTTTGGCCAGATGCCGGCCAGAGGCGACAAACGGATCGTGTTGCTGGTGGCGTCGTAACGGAACGTGTAATCGATTCCCTCTCGCAAGAATCTCCCGTCTTCAAAGATGGTGACGGCGGGACCACGCAAGGTTAGCGCAATACCGTCTTCTTCCACGCTCACCAAGCGGCCATCGACGGTCGCATCGTTGACACCGACCCCTGGAAACGGATCCGCTGCTTCGAAACCGTCTACTAACTGAATCGAGAAGTGCGAAAATACTCCGCTGGCAAGTTGGACGACTGCAATGGACGGATCGATATCGTTTTGATTTAAATCGTTATCGAGCGGATTGACTAAACTCGCTGACGGCCCGGTGAAGTCGGCCCGGTCCAGCGAACCGCGGTCCTTGAATACGTTCGCACCAGTGCCCGATGGAGTGAAGACCGTGGGATCGTCTTTGCGTAACTGGCCCGATTGGTCCCGTTCTGGCGCCAAAATCGGTGACAAGCTAATTCCTGCCGACGTCTTAATCGATTTGAATGCGGCTCGTTCCTCGCTCGAATCAACGGCACTGTCGATCGCTTTGGCGCCCGGGGCCGGGTAGAACTCGCCATTCGGTGCATTTACAAACAGCGGCTCGGTATTTGTCAATACGATTTGGAAGTCATTCACGCTTGACGGGATGTTTGAATTGCCCTGGGCATTGTGTTGATAAAGTGACGCACCTTCAACCAGCACGCCGGTCACACCAGGAGGGTTGTCGGCCGGGCCGGGACTGCCGGGCTGGAATGGTACCTGGTCCATGCCAAATCCCGAGTTGGCCATGATGTTATTTAACAGCGTCGGGGTTGCCTGCTCTGAGATAAGAATGGCCCGCTCACGCGTGCTAAATAAATTGTCGATGTTGAACGTAGGAAATATTCCCGGCTCTGTCGTTCCTACGGTTGGTCCGCCAGCGGTCGGGTCTGGCACAAACTGCAATCCGCTATTGTCATCCTCGATGCGTGCCAAGTTGCGAATCAAAACGTAACGCTCATGACTCGCAATCGCCCCGCTCTCCGCATGATTTAGACCGCTGTACTGCTCCGGCGTATGCTGCGCTCGAGACACTCCACCGATAGCCTCTGCCGACACCGGCGCCAGAGGACTCGCATTCGGGAACGATCCGTTCGCTAAATTCTGGATATTGGCCAGCCGAGGGATGCCGCCAACCGTGCTGTTGATCGCGTTGACAATGGCGACCACCAACTCGGGGTGACGGTTACCAACTCCCGACGTAGGCAAGATAATCGGCACATTCCCTGCAGCAACGCCATTGCCAACATCAAATTCAAACGTCACCACATTGGTGTTTTGATTCGGAAGATCCGGGATCTGAAAAATGCGAAAGGTTGTCCCGTCAACATAGGTTGATGGATCGTGGACGGTAATTACCGCCTGGCGTGGATGAAGTACATCCAGACTCAATGCATAATTACCCTGAGTAACTGGTCCATTGCGATTGGCCAAGCTAATGGGGCTATAGGTGTTATTTCCTTTTCCACTAACGGCAACGAAATACGTCCCCGCCACGGAAGCCGTAAAGTCGATGAAGGAATCGGTGAAATTTACTCCGCCCGTTTCCCCGGGCGCGGCATTGTTGTCACTGAGTGCCACCTCTTCGCCTACCGAATTGAAGACCCGTATTAACGAGTCCAGAGAACTACCGTTAGTCGAGGCATCGATGTCGATAATCGCCCGGTCGCCCACATCTAGCTGAAATTGATAGACATCAACGTCTAGTGATGGGTCAATGCGGAAATTCTGTCCATCACCAATTCGCCCCGCGGCCGAATACACGTTTGGATTATGACTCCGCCCTTGCTTGGTATCGATGGCATTGTAGATCGTATCATTTGGTTCGGTTACCGAATCTGGAAATAGCGAGGCATTTCCATCGTTACCGTAAAGTGTGTTGTTGACGATCCTGGCGAATGGTTGCGGCGCGTGTGACACCGACACTTGACGCAACGTCAAATTACTACGAAAGCCCGGGACGAATGCGACGGACGATACATGTTCTAACAGTGCTGCCAGACCCCTCGGGTTGAAAAAGGGTAGGCCAAATCCACTCAGAATGCGACTTTGGACGACATTCGATTCGATGACATGACGGGTACCATTGATCAAAAGCATGCTGCTCTCAATGGCGTCGTTGATGGTCACTGCCATCTCGTCCTGCGAGTAACCGATGTTCCGCGGCGGGCTGTTTTCGAAGATTTGACGGAATGACGCTGGCGTTGTTGGTTGACGATAATCAATGAAGTATGCAGCACCGCTCTGGCGATAGAAAATGGGAACGCTTCCATCGCGCCAGCCGTTTCCGCCAGCTGTGGCGCTACCGCAGCGATCGGTGGGACCGCCACCAATGTCTTCAAACTCGAAGGTAACAGGCGTGCCGTAAGCGGTCACGATGAAGCGATCGCCATCACAAAAGCGGTCACCGGACGTGTTAGGCGCGTCCACCCCAACATCGGGACCAGGAGTTAGTTCCCACGGGCGCGAGTTTCCGGCGACGTGGATCCCCGCCACACCGAATTCGGAAACCGTGTTATTTGTAATTATTATGCCAGGCGCAAAGCCGCCAATTCCGGGAACGTTATCGGCAGTGCTTAGGTTACGCACCGGACCCGGACTTGGATTCAAGAGGCGAGCCGAACTGTTATAAGCTAGTACGGGGGATTCATCGCTGTCACGCCGGCCGGCCGCTGCCAAGATGCCGTACGTCAATGTGTCCGTGATCGAATTCGAATGAATCAGCGTCTGGCCCTGGTCGCGGAAATGGTTTTGGTCTCCGAAACCAATGTGACGGATACTCTCGATCCCCTCCGGGGGCCGCACAAACGCCGTGGTGCCTAAGCTTCCGGCTTCAATGAAGAGTGCGCTGTCTCCGCCAATGTCCCCGACATCCGAAATAACGATCTTGATTGTATGGACTCCGGCCGGCAAGTTCAGTGCCTGCGCCGTAAGGGTATCCGTAAAGCCATCGTAGCCGAACTCCGCGAGAAACTCCCCTTTGTCATTTGGATCGTTATTGTTGAACAAGCCGGGATTCTGACCTGTCAAACCGCTCGGATCGAATGGGTTGCCTCCGTTAATCGTATCGATGGACACCCTTGTCATCGTCGTGGGCACCAGCGCGATGTTGGTTCCGTCAACAAAGATTGCCAGCGCGTCGGAAAATGCGGAACCCAGGTTCTCGTTATATTCTTCTGACGCGAACAGGAAATTTAGGAAGAAGTCGCCGCCGATCGAGCCATCACCAAACTGAAATTGAAATTCGAGCGCGGACGTATCCGTCGTCGTAAGGCCGAACGCCGTGTCCAGATCGCTGTCACCTTGCAGCGACGCTCGACCCGTGAATGTATCGCTGGTGTTGGGACCTTCGGCGGCATGGGCATCGCCTGTAGTAAGCAAAATACCCGACTGCATTCCCAGCAACGTTCTGCCACCCTGGAAAAATCCTGCCGATACATCGCTACCGGAAAATGAGGCGTTACCTACCGTGGAAATGCCGCTACCCAGAATGTCGTCTCGCAGGGCATTGCCATCGTTTGTCGTGCCGGTGATTTGAAAGGACGGCGGAATTTCGACAATTGCCGTTCCAAATAAATTGACTCGAGCATCCGTGCTGGTGGTACCCGTAATGGTGCCGTCCGACAATGCCGCGCGGAGCTTTAGCGTGGTCTGAACTTGTGGACTGTTGATGGCGTCACGAATACGACGAGCAATAATGTAGTCGGGATCTGCGACAAACGTCCCCAAACCGCTATTGAACGTCTTAAATCTCACTTCCACATTGCCCGCGGATACGCCGTTCCCAATCGAGGGATCCTCGAATTCAAACGTTACGCTATTGACGCCGTCACTGACCGCGAACGTCTGTCCTTCGACAACGTCTGTGCCACTGGGGGCGACTAGGGTTGTCTGCTCAGTTAGACGATCGTTTGTATCAATCGTGTCCGTGAGCACCAGCGACACGGTCCCTACATTTACGGACTTGCCAAACTCGTTGGCACGCCGCAGTTCTAGTTGATAATCGCCAGTAAGAATCTCATTGCCTGGGGCATCGGGATTGCTAACGAAGGTAGAGTCGACGTTCGCAAACGAAACCATCTCACCGCGCTCGGCGAAACCAATGATGATGTCGTCAACGTATACGCCCTCGATAGGAGCGGGATTGTTGTCGACGGTATCGAAATCGAAACGCAACCGCAGATTTTCCTGACCGGCAAAGGCATTCAGCGCGATCCGGGACTGCCGCCACTGGTTGCCGACAGCGTTGCTCAAAGTCTCGATTGCCGGATTAGACGCGGTGTCGGCGGAATTGCTAGATGCCACCAGCCTGGATGTACCGGCGCCGTTAACTATGAAGACACGGAATTGATCCGACTCTGGCAGCGCCGACAGGAAGTAATTGAAGTACATAACCGGCAGATCCTCCGCCGAATACCCCTTTAGACTGAATGAGTTCGACAGTAGGCTTCCAGTCGAACCTACCGGCACGGTGTTCGGTACCAGTGGGTCCTGATCTCCTTGACCAAAATAGAAACTTGAACCGCCATTGCCGCTCGCTGAACCACCCGTAGAGTGTCCCTCGATGGAAATATGTAGCGTGTATAGATCGCCAGGATCGAGTGTCGGACCTGTAATGGTCCCGCTACCTGAGGAATTCGAGTTGAATTGGGCGACAGCTAGGAAATAAGTCCCGGGGGCCAATGTGGTCTGAAAAAACGAGTCGAAAAACGAGGTACTGCCGCCGGCGCCGGAGGTGGTCGACGAATCGTCATTTTGACCAACTAAGGTGCCCGCCGAATTGAACAGAAAGATTTCCGTATCGATGTTTCCGTCTGTTGAAAAGGTCCCATCAATGTCAAAAATCGCCCTAGACAGTGGTTGCGTTACGTCAAACTGGTAGAAGTCGTAAGTACCGTCTCCGGTACCTTGAACCGAGATGTGCGGAATCGACGTGGATGTGTTGGTAAAAAAGTCTCCGACATTGGGACTGAACGTGGTTGACCACGGCCCGTTGTCAAGGTCTTGTGCCTCTCCCACGGCATTGTTCGGTTCGAATTCTGGGATCGAACCGGCTTGCACAACCGAGCGGCTACCATCGAACACATTCGCAGTGCCGTGGCCAGCATCGGCACTGCGGTCATCGGTGACGTGCCAGCGGTTGCTACCAGTCCCGACAAAACCAGGATCAAACAGGACGGAGACCGCCGGAGGTTTCGCAGTCCCCCGTTCATTCGATGCAATGTGATCTTCGGCAACTCGATGTACTGTGTCTAACGGCTCAAGCCGCACCGCCGGATCGTTCAATGCATTGGGAATGAGCGCATTCGAAGTGAGCCCCACAAAATACTGCCCCTGCGGCATTTCGACGGGACCAATGAACGGGTCATTCGGTCCGACACTGCCTCGAGATAGGTCGGCTAGGTCCG